>WQWL01000165.1 GCA_009785345.1 Oscillospiraceae bacterium | reverse complement strand
GTGATTTCTAAAGACCTCAGCCGTGTCGGTAGAGATTATTTACAGACAGGATTTTACACCGAAGTTTTCTTTAGAGAAAAAGGCGTTAGGTTCATCGCAATCGCAAATAATATTGACAGCCAAAATCAAGCGAGTAGCGAGTTTGCGCCTTTTCTCAATATCATGTCAGAGTGGTATCTGCGTGATGCAAGCCGCAAAGTGAAAGCCAGTCATAGGGCGAGGGGTATGAGTGGAAAGCGGCTCACATTCAACCCTATATATGGATATGTTCTCGACCCAAATGATAAATCCAAGTGGATAATAGACCCCGAATCTGCGGAAGTAGTGCGGCGTATTTTTCAGCTTACCGTTGAGGGCAAAGGCCCTTGCGATATTGCACGGATATTCGCCAACGAGAAAATCGAGCGACCAACTTTTTATCAGCACACAAGGGGCATTGTAAATTATGAGAACAGTCATGATTTATCCACGCCCTACGCATGGAGTGGTAATAGTATCGCTCGGATGATTACCAAACCCGAATATATTGGGCATACTGTAAATTTCCGCACCACAAAAGAATCCTATAAGGATAAAAATTCAAAAGAAAATCCCAAAGAGGAGTGGGCGATTTTTGAGGACACGCATCCTGCAATTGTTGATGCCGAAACATGGGAAACGGCACAGCGTTGTCGTGAAACTGTCCGCAGAAAAGATAATCACGGTGAAGCTAATCCACTAACAGGCTTGGTATTCTGCGCCGATTGCGGAGCGAAGCTCCACAACCATCGTCAGCCACATCCCAAAACCTACGTCAACAAAAAGGGGTATACAGTAACTCGCCATAACAAAGATATATATGAGTGTGCAACGTATAATCTTTCGGGCAGAAAATTTAATCGCACCTGCACATCCCACTATATCAGAACCGAAGTTTTGCGAGTGGCGGCTCTTGAGGCGATTAAGGCGGCATGTGATGCCGTTAAAACCAACGAGGCTGAATTTATCGCCAAACTCCGTGAGGAATCTGCTATCCGTCAAGAGGAATCTGCGAAAGCCCACAAACAGAGAATTGCACAGGGCGAAAGGCGAATTAAAGAACTCGATTCGCTCATAAAACGGATTTACGAGGACAATGTTGCAGGCAAATTATCGGACAAACGCTTTACGGCTCTTTCAGAGGAATATGAAACCGAGCAGAGCAAATTGGAGCAGACGATAACAAAATTGCAAACTGAGCTTAATGCGTTTGCCGCCGACACAGACCGCACCGAGCGATTTATCCATATCGTGAATAAGTACACCGATTTATCAGAGCTTACACCTGCTATGATTGCAGAATTTATTGATAAAATCATGGTTTACGCACCCGATAAATCCACAGGCGAGCGGACACAGAAAATAGAAATTCATCTTAATTTTATCGGCAAGTTTGACATTCCCGAACCCGAACTCACTCCACAGCAGATTGTTGATGCCGAAACTGCACGGCGTAAACGTGAGCGTTGCCGTGAGGCGCAACGGCGGTATTTGGAGCGAAAGAAGGAAAAAGAAAAACATGAGCAAGAAAAAATCGCAAAACGGAAGGAGGCTAATGCGGAAAAGATATTGGCAATGGCGCAATAAAACAAACTTAATATCACACGGCACAGGAGCGGATTGCGAATTTTATTGCAGTCCGCTTTTTTGATGCAATTGTTGTGACACCGTAACAACAATCACACCCTAAATTTTAAAATTGAGAGGAGCTTTTAAGCATGTCAAAAACAAGTTTAGAAAAAATCGCAAATTGGGACGAGGAAATCGCCCAAATCAGAAACAAACAAAAATTAGAAAAACAAAAACACGCCAAGGCAGAACGAGCAGCCAGAACTAAACGATTATGCTCACGGCATGGACTTCTTGAAAGTATGTTGCCGGAAATTGCAGGCATTACCGATGAGCAGTACAAATCCATCATTGAAAAAGCGGTTGATAATGAGTTCTTTAGAAAGTTGCTTGATGGAATGACTGCGATGGCAGAGGATATTGTTGCTCTTGATGCAAAGCCAACTACAACCGTTGATGGTGTGAAATCGACAGAGCAACCGAACGGCAACGGTAACAAACCTAATTCAAACGCACCTAATTCTCACGCACAAAACCACAATCCAAACCACAAGCATAACGGCAACGGCACAAGGCAGAGCGGCTAAATGCTCCTGCCTTAAAACCCGAAGGGCGCACTTATGAACCACAAGGTTACGCCTTTTGTGGTTCGGTGCGCTCCTGCCGAGGGCGTTTCTTCACCTATCGGTTCAGAAATATGGGAGCTTACGTTCCCTAAAACCACTGCATACGCAGTAATTCTAACGAAAGGAGCGGAGCGTTGGCAATCTATCATTGCAGTATAAAAATCGTCAGCCGTGGCAGAGGTAAATCCGCAGTTGCAGCAGCGGCTTATCGTGCGGGGGCAGTAATTAAAAACGAATATGACGGCGTTACGCATGACTATTCTCGCAAAGGCGGTATTGCACATACAGAAATTATGTTGCCGGACAATGCTCCTGCCGAATACAAAGACCGAGTCGTTTTGTGGAACGCAGTTGAGAAAATAGAAAAAGCTAAAAACTCTCAGCTTGCACGAGAAATCGAAATAGCCCTGCCGATTGAACTTAACCATATGCAAAACCTTAATCTCATCCGTGAGTATGTCAGAAAGAATTTTGTTGAGCATGGTATGTGTGCCGACATTGCTATTCATGGCATAGAAACGGAAAATCCTCACGCACATATCCTGTTGACTATGCGCCCATTTAATGAGGATAGAACTTGGGGAGCTAAATTCAAAAAAGTTATACATCTTGATGATGACGGCAACAAAATTTACAACTCCGAAAAACGGACATACAAATATACAAAAGTGAATACCGTTGATTGGGATAATCGAGATAAAGCCGAAGAATGGCGTGAGGCATGGGGAAGTATTTTGAACCAATATCTTGAGCAAATAGGACACGCCGAGCGAGTTGACCACCGAAGTTTTGATAGGCAAGGCATCACCGACCGTTTGCCGACAATTCATCTTGGCGTTGCCGCCCATCAGATGGAGAAGCGTGGTATAAAAACCGAGCGTGGAGATATTAACCGTGAGATAGTTGTTACAAATAATTTGTTACGCCAACTTAATGCTCGTATTTCCAAACTTGAAAAATGGATTGATGAGGAGTCCAAAACCAATGAACCGCCAACCCTTGCGGATGTTATTTCCGAAATCTTAAACCGCAGAGAGCAGTCCGGGCAATCAAGCCGTTATGGTGCGATAAATAATTTGAAACAGGCGGCAGCGATGCTAAATTTCTTGCAGGAAAATAAAATCATGGACTTGGACGGACTGCATAAATTCATTATTTCCATGCACAATAAGCAATCTGATATTCGGGAAAAATTGAAACCGATGGAACGCCGTTTGAAAACTTTGGATAAGCATATCGAGCAAGCGGAATATTATCGGGAGTTTACCAAAATCAACAGGCTATATAATCAACAAAAACCAAAGGATAAAGAGGACTTTTTTGAATCCCATCGCAGGGAGTTGACACTTTATCAAGCCGCCGAGCGTTATATCAAGACGCACTTAAACGGCAGAGATAAAATTCCGCTTGCATCGTGGGAGAAAGAACGTGTTAATCTTACAGTTGAGCGAAAATCTCTTAATGCTGAATATCTCCAGTTAAATGATGAAGTAGGTAAGGTTGAAAAAATCTCTCGTAGCGTGCAGGATATTCTGTATGAAGAACGGCGTAGGGACAAACAGCAGATAAAATCACATGGAATTGAATTATAAGCAGAGCGGAAATAATGCAAGCGAAGTGTAGTGGTTCTCCGTTCGTTTCGCCTATCCATACTATCAAGGGACGAGTAGTATTTTGGCAAGCCAAAATCTCCACTCTTGAACCCTTGACAGTATGGATTTTTGCCGTGGCATTACGCCGCCGAAAACGGGGAACAGGATGAAATTCAATCCTGCTCCCCGTTTTCAACTGCTCCATTTTACGGCAAAATCGGCTTCACTATTGATGTGGCTGTTGTAGATTCGGCGGTGGCTCTGCCCCCGAACCCCCGACCTCATCCAAAGAATAGAAAGTGCTGATATTTTAGGATGCTTACTATCTCATTGCAAGTTGCGGCATCATTTGAATGATTTTCCCATCAAGAGCCTTACCATTTGCCTTTTTATTTCGTTTTATTCCATCTGAACCCCACGTCCCCCATTGTTTGAAAAAGAAAGCAGTATCTTGTTCTTCTGCTTGTTGTAAAATTGAGCGAACCCACTCTGGTTTCATCGGACGAGCTTTTACTCCGCTCTCGCCGCCGACAATAACCCAATCAATATTAGTTAGGTCAATTTCGCCAATATCTTCAATCAAAGGTTCGCATGAGATAAAACGAATTGTAGCTTGTAAGGTGCGAAGTAAGTCAATGCGAGACTTTTCTGAAAAAGATTCAACAGTTACGCCGAGCCAGACATTTTTTGGAACGTCAGATTGCGAAAAATATTCCGCCATTCTATTTGCGCGCTTAGTCAAAATTTGATACCGATGCTGAGGAGAGTTTCTAATGGTATTCATAATTTTATCAATAAAGTCAAAAGAAACAGCATCGTGAAATAAGTCTGCCATAGAGCATACAAAAACTGTATGTGGCTTTTTCCATTTTAATGGTTCGTCGAGTACATTTTCATGTATCGTCGGAATAAATCCATTCGCATATTTTTTCACTCCCATTGCTTTGAGCCTATTAGCCATAGTTTCAGCATAACAATGGGTGCAGCCAATTGACAGCTTGGTGCAGCCCGTCACAGGATTCCACGTTCTATCTGTCCATTCAATTTTTGTTGTTTTCATTTCACACCTCCGAATGTGATTCGCATATCGTCGGAAAATGTACCTTTCTTGGGCGGTTTGCCAGTTTTGCGATTTGTTGCAGTTATTTGCTTGTTTTCATAAAGCGTCCATAATACATCTTTATAATTTTTCTTGATATAAGGCTTGTCTACGCTGTGTGTTTCATAGAGGTTTATAAAGTCAATTGTAACTCCTGCATACTCTTGTAATAAAAGCCCCTGCAAATCATCAAGAGGGCGTGAAAGCATATCAAGCAATGTCATTTGCTGTCCGCCAAGCAAATCACGAGGATTATATTCAAAAGAAGCGACCCCATCAGACTTATCGGTACTTTCTTTATGCATGATTTCTTTCATTTTTTCATATCCACGAAAATTTTTGCTTAAAAATATTAAATGATGACTTGTGCGTGTTCCTTCTTCATTTCTAAATCTAAATGGCAAAACAAAATTACTGCCATATTGCTTTAACGAGATGCAAAGTTCACGAACAATGATACCCTCACGTTCAGCGGGCGTTGTCGCTTTTTCACATTCGCTGCGCACATACTCTAATCGCTCATCACCGAAAAGTGATACCATGTGATGCTTAACGGAATCATTATTTATACCCAT
>WQWL01000164.1 GCA_009785345.1 Oscillospiraceae bacterium | reverse complement strand
TACATTTCTTCTCAAAGTGTCAATATCATCAATATCTAACACTCCATCGCGGTAAACATCACCAGGAGCTCTGTTCATAGGAAGGCGTGGTACTAAGCCTAAAATGTTTCTTCTCATTGAGTCTATGTCATCTATGTCGACTCTGCCATCATCATTTACATCGCCCCAGAGCGACCAGACAGAGCGTAGGTGAATTATACCACCTTGTGCATATCTATCTAGCACCTCTTGGGTTATTACCTGCTCTACATCAAAGCCATTCGTGCCAACAACAGGTCTGCGTAACCCCGCAGCTACATTGCTGGCTGTACTGCGTCGTCCTGAAGCATTCAGCGCTTCTTCAGTAAACCAACCCCAAAATGCAAAGCGTGCTTCTTTATCAAGTTCTTCCAAAGCCGCTTCTACGCTTGTCACGTCTAAGGGTTGACCCACTTCGACAGGCACACGTATGTAGTTATTTTCCGTTGGTGTTGATGTGTATAACTCGAATTTAGCGTAGAGGTGGCCGGGCACAGTTTCAACAAGAATAAAGTCATGCCAACCGGCAGCTATATACGCTTCTCTTGTACCTTGCGGAATATACACTGTAACATTCGTTCGAGTAACTCCTGCAAATGTTGTGTTATTTATCTGCTGCGGCACTACTCTACGATTATGGATTGTCGTAAGATTCTCTGTGCCTATAAAGGCGAAGTCGCCTATGGTCTCAACGGATGGCGGAATCACAATCGCTTGAAGCGACCCATTGCCATGGAAAGCGGAGTCTAAGATTCTCATTGTATCTTGTGGTAACTCCAATATTGGCGGAAGATCTACCCAGGGATAGGTTGTTAGAGTGTTCGCAGAAGGTCTGTTAGTCGCCGGACTTCTGCCGTGAAATGGTTCTTGCGATATTCGTGCCATTCTCCGAACAAGTTCCGCTGTGCAGACTCCGCAGAAGTTGCGATTTGCACTAGATGCAGCCATTATACAACCATACTCCGCCTGCCAAGGATTATTCAAACCTGCTGTCGGTGCAACCCATCCATCTCTGAAGCGTATTGGCGTTTCTAATACATTTCTGTATCCTGCCCAATGTTGCCACTTTATATTTGTATCAGGCACTCTTGTAGAGTTGGCACTAGCTTCGCCTCTACCTGGGAGATTGTTAGGATAACCTTGATCATGTTCATCCCTCAAATTTCCAAATGAGTGCCCAAATTCGTGGACAAATATACCATGCCAAAAAGTACCAGCACCAAACCAGGGACAATCACCACCTGGAGGATTGTCAGCAGTTCGAATGGATGTTACTGCTACAGTCGGATTGGTTGGCTGGTACGAGACATTCCAAGCAAAGCCTGTACCGTCCGTAGCATTGGAGATAACCTGTATCATGTCAATCCTATATTCATATGCTAAGCCGCCAACCACTTCGCGCGCTGCAACTCTTATTGGACCATTCACACCAGGCAGAACACCGGTCGAAGTAAGTTCTCCTCCTATTGCGGTGCCCGAAGGTCTACCATGAGGAGTACCGCCCGGTGCTGCGATAGTGCCAAGGCGTCCATTGTAGAGTGTGTTCGGATTATACCCGTATACATTAATAACATATACAGTAAATAAGTGTGAGAACTCTCCAAACGGATGAGTGCTAAGCATGGTAGCCATTGCACTCTCTGCGTGGTTCAGTACGGTAGTGCAATCACCCTCAGCAAATCCATCACCAAGAAGTATGATGACAATGCTGTCAGCATGTGAGAGTTCACTATACATTATTCGATGCACCGTGAAAGCATCTGCGCCTAATGGCTGGACATTGCTATAATAAACAGTCATTAAATGCTCTATTTCAATACTACAGACAGGAACTCTATAGGTCGTTGTTCCGCCAGTATAAGAGTGCACACGGAAATTTTGATATATCTGTCCGCCTGCTTCTACAATCTCACGAATTTCATCAATTGTGCATCCTTCTTGTAGGCAATCATAACAGCAAGATGTTGGAGTTTCTTCTACTGCCCGCACTTCGGACGACGCGAATGCCATTCCCGACATAAGCGTAAACGTCATGATAACTGCTAAGAATCCGATAAATAGTTGCTTCTTTCTTCTTCTCATCATAAGTTATTTTTCTACCCCTCTTGTTTGTTTTTCTGCTTTTCATTAGTCATCTTTATTTCTTTTGATTTTTGTTATAGTGTCAAGCCCTGCTACAAGCACAAGCACCAACAACGCTGACCACAAAAGCATATTGCTCTCTACACCAGTTTGTGGTAGTTTTTTGTCACTATCGTCTTCGTCATTTTCAGGCTTACCTGTATCGCCGTTGTTATCGTTGTCATCTTCATTCGCATCATAGACTGACCATACGGCAACAAGGCTTATAGTCTCGCCTGCTCCAAAATCATTGTGCATAATAATATACTCTTCTTGCGACATTGCATTTGTTGCGTTTGGTACTACAAATGACCCGTGTATAGCAGTCAAGTTCTTACCGGTCAGATATGTTGGGCTATGTACGTCACCTACATACACTCTCCAACCCTCAAATACATAGGCGTCATCACTGTCAAGCTCGTTTCTGTCGAGTACGCCAATAACACCAAGGTCAAAGGGATCACCCACTCTACCAAAATACTGACGACCGAGCGTGTTGTTTTCTATGTCACGCACAAGTGCATCGTTCTCTAGTATGTAGTAGTAGATGCGGATACTGCGGTATTCAGGATCGTGTGTATCATCACATTCGCAAACACACGGGGTTCCGCAATAACTATAACCTTTACAACCTTCTTCACAATTCGTGTCACAGACCTCAAAAATTGACCATACCGCAACAAGCGCTATTGTATCACCAACAAGTCCATACACATACTCGTCTGCGTTCATATATACAGGCACCGTAAATGATCCGCGTAACTCATTCATATTCTTATCAGTAATATATGCAGCGTTATATACATCGTCAACATATATTCTCCATCCTTCAAACACATAAGCGCTATTACTTGCAAGCTCATTTCTATCAGCTACATGTGATAAGTCGAATAGATAATTTGCTCTTCTCAAATAATTTCTGCCTATTGAATTATTGTCAGTGTCATTAATAATGAAGCCAAAATCTTCAAGGTAATAGTACATACGAATATTGCGATATGTCCATGTTGATTGCGGATTATCAATAACCTCAAATTCAGTTCTGATGTCGTGGTTATTGAATGCATGAGCATTATTGGGGTTGCCGAGAGTTGTTGTCCATGTTCCGGGGTTGATTCTGCCATTCGCTTCTATATTATGTTCTCTATTTAGCGAATCATCTATGCGAAGACCTGATGTAGCAGTATTATTAGAGAATACAACTTCAGATGATATTGTTAATGTGGACAACGGATGCACAGTCGCCCATGGGCTCGCGGCTACGCTTAGTCCGCCACCATATGTTGCAGTATTCCCACTAATTATACCTCCGTATATCGTAACTACTGTAAAACTGCCGACAATTATGCCACCACCATATGTTGCATAATTTCCGCTAATATAACCGTCATGCATTGTAAAGGTGCCCCACGGTGAGACACCACCGCCATGACCTGCCATATTTCCACTTATTTCACCGCCGTACTTGGTAAAATCGCCACCACCAGCTACGCCACCACCACTGCCCGCATTATTACTACTGATTATGCCACCGTTCATCGTAAACGACGCCCCTCTAAAAGCGCCCACATTGGTATTCAGAACGCCGCCACCCCAATCTTCACCTCTATTATTATATATTCTGCCACCATTCATTACAAAATAACTCAAGTTATATATGCCACCGCCTCCACCATGGTGACCCGTTGCACGATTACCGCTTATTTCGCCATCATTCATAGTAAATATGCCATTGTTATCATTAAATACACCACCGCCCATAGCACCGCTATTGTTGCGTATCGCACCACCATACATGGTGAATGTGCCGTTACTAATATATATGCCACCACCGAAACCGAAATTATTATGAATGATGCCACCATACATTATAAGTACGCCGTTATTATATATACCACCACCAGCCATAGCTCTGTTGTTACTAATTATGCTACCGTTCAACAAATACAAACGACCTGTCGAATTAACAAAAACACCACCAGAGGTTTGCCATATAGCTGGTAACATTCCACTCAATCTTATGTTTTCCAGAACCAATGTACCATCAACACCAAAGTGACGTGCATCTGCTGTTGGTTGGTACAGCACTCCGCCTCCGGTGAGGTTCACTATTCTTCCTGTAGGAATGTTTAACTTTGCTTCCATTGTTATGCTACTGGTAACACTAATTATATATGGCCCATCGGTTGTCATTTGGGTTGTGAATGCGTCATAAAGAGCGTCCCAATCTTTAACGACAAAGTCTGCCAACGCTTCGATTTCAACACAGCAATCTTCACACTCGCAAATACAGTCATAATCACAGTAGTATTCACACTCACATGTGCATAGCTTTTCTTCGTAGTCTTCATTGCCGTATTCATACTCGTCTTCCGATTCGTTTGCATTAAATGAGTCATCACATTGATAATCATCGCTACTGTTACCATCAGGTGATTCTGCGGCTATACCATCGTCTACGCCACCATCCGTGTTTCCATCAGGAACAGATGAGTCAGATTCGTTACTCTCTTGTTCAGAGCCATATTCACCGTCAGATTCGGAAGACGTGTCTGATTCAGTGTCACTCGAAGGAGGTTCATTTGGAGCATATTCACTTGGAGCTTCCGCCACAGTAGTATAGTACGCATCTTCAGCAGCTGCCCATATTGTCAACGATAGTATTGAAACAATCATCATAGCAACTGTTATTATCGCGATGACTCTTTTTCTTCCCTTTGTTCTCGGTGCTCCATATGTTGTACTCATCATATTTCTCCTTAACCCTCTACTGTTTGCAATTTTCTTGTATTTTTATAGTTTAGCTCACATTAATGCGTAAAATATAAGTGAAAATATTAGCAGTTAGTTTATCATATTAATGCGTAAAATTGAACGATATTTGCGCACTTTTTACAGAATATTCACAAAACAGATGTTTTACGGACTATATTTGCCCATTTTAGCAGTATTTGCTTCAAGACAACCACATCCTGGTAGCTTGGAAGGGTAACGGCTAGTTAATAAAAGCCAAACGGCGGATGCTTTTCATGGGGTATTTGTATTGCCTATTACATCGCTCACAGCATGATATGCAGTAATCAATAAACAGTCAAAACCGATTGCTTTTTAGGCAATCGGTTTTGTTGGGTTTGTATTGAGTTAATCTAATTCGTTGTACTCACCATAAGATGTTGCATGTTCCTGAGTTCAATTTGACCTGAGCACAGTTCTCTAATCAGCTGATTGTTACAGAACCAGGCTCCAAGATGCCTGTTATGCCGCCGGAGTGCATTGGGTCGTACGCACTGGTTAAAACAGCTACACTGCCTGCTGGTGTGCCTGGTGCTACATCAAATCGGAATGTTACATATACATGAGCTGTTGGATTGGATTGTGCCGAGAGTCTCCAAAGCATATGTACTGTA
>WQWL01000163.1 GCA_009785345.1 Oscillospiraceae bacterium | reverse complement strand
CACGGTTTTCGTTTATCTCTATGCCAGGAACAGGAATAACTTGACCACCACCCTCTAAGAGCAGATATCCATCACAGATAGTTAATTGCCCGAAGACACCGGAAAACTCAATATCACCGTAGAACACCCAAGCGAAATGACCTAATTTTGGCACTCTGATTCCATCGAGAACTCCGTAAAATTCTCCCATTATATTGATAGTTAGTCTTGGCTGATTATAGAATGCAAGTTCAATTTCTTCAATAAGTTTACTGATCTCTTCTGCCCTAATTTGTTCTCTTGCAATTATCTCTGAATATCCGTAAGGTTCTAAGTCCAGTTCCTCAATTGCTATTAGTTCGACAATACCTACTGCGTCTTTGAGCAATAATCCCAAATCTGTAGTGAAGCCGATTCCCGTTTTCCAATCAACACCAATTTCATCTAAGAGAAATCCATATAACGGTCCAAAGATATATGCAGACGCACCCCTTATATTAGTGGTAAGAGCTGCCTCCTCAATCAATATTTCAAGCTTAGACAGTCTTAACTCTCTACAATCTATACTAAGCATATATTCGGTGTACTGTGCTGTTCCTTCTTGAATTACTAATTCAATATCTTGAATATCCATGCCCAGATTTCTTTGCCTGCGGCTTTCGCGAATAGATAATGCATCATTGATAGCTTGTAGCTTTTCTTCCTCTGTGGCACTGTGGAGTGCTACTAACAGTGCCGCCATCTCCAGTTGAATATATATGTGTGTTTCCATGTGATAATCAAAGAAATCCGGAGACTGACCGTGTGCTCTTCCTTCAACAAGACCGTCAAGCTGCCTTGCATGAAATGCTTCGTGCACCATAATGTGCAATACTCTGTCCCTTATCTCGTCGGATTGAATCCATGAATCCCATAGCATCATTCCCCACCACTCGCCGCGGAACTCTAATGCGGTATGACCAATATGAATATTGTCGGAAAGTGTTCCGACATAGATATTCCCATGTCTTACAAATTGACCCTCCGGGAATGATTGATTTGCAACAGCATGTCGAGTTAGCGGATCGACGAAAATAAACGGAGTGTGGAGGCATGTCCCCCATAGCTCACCACCATCTTGTGTGAATACTGCACACATTTGTGCGAAGTAATCTGCGATAATATCCAAAGGGAGTGAGCTTGATACTTCAGATGAAGCCTCGTCCGATATTGTAGGGTCGAAACATCTGTTTTGGGAAAACTGTTCAAATTCTTCCTCCGTACTAATTTCGATCTCGCAAGGCTCATCAGCTTCAACAGTTTCCACAGGTTCAGGGATACTTTCAGGTACTTGTTTTGTATATACAGGCGTGTCATGGTATGGTTGCGCACCACAGCCAACAATAGCGACAATCAGTAACATAATTAGAAATATACTAAGTGATTTTTTCATGCATCTAACTCCATGAATATAATTGATATTAGTTTTATGATATTACTATACTACTTTTTCACATATTTTGCACGAATTAACTCAGTGAAATAAAATGTGAATTTTGGTATTGCTATTGAATGTTTATACCGTAATAATCATTCATCACGATAATAGAATGAGCAGACATTTTCATAAACTCACGTGAAATGTCTGCTTTTCTAATAATGAAATAGTCAAGATATTCATGAAGTCGTTCTTTTTCTCATAGTATAATCCACAATAAAAAGAACACAGGCGAGTACAATGATAATTGCGAAAGCCATTGCATCCCATACGTCGAGTAGTGCTGCTTGTATTATTCGTGAAAGAATAAAATTTATTGCAAGTGAGAAAGGTATTGTCAATAGCAAAGAAACAGCCGCTGCAATGAATGTTTTTGATTTCAATAATTTGAATAATCCAAAAACAATCCAAAGGTATACAATTGCTACTATTGATGTTCTTATCCCAATGGGTAAGAGTAGCCCCCCAGTATTAACAAGATTGTTTAAGATGAGGAAGAATGGTACAACAAGAACGCTGAACACTATTAGGGAAACTAAGATTCCTTTCATGCCGTACCTCATAGTTGGAACAAATATCAGCCAAGCTAAAATGCAAGCACTAACCGGAATGAACGACCATGTGAGTGTACCCGAAATAGCAAGATCTATAATTACACATGTAAGTATGCCAATCAAAAGTAAGCATGTGTAAACAATGGCACTAACTTTCTGAAGCGATGCAGTATTTACATTTATTGCCTTAATGGCATATTGCACCGCATTGTCAATACTTTCCTCTGCATTCACGATTTCAGAATCATTTCTTTTTCCTTCTAGCAATTCACCAATTGTAATGCCAAAGATATCTGACAGCGGAGATAGTAGAGAGATGTCCGGGCAGCTTAACCCGCGCTCCCACTTTGACACGGCTTTGTCACTGACATTCAATTTTATCGCCAAATCTTTTTGTGTCATCTGATGCGATTTTCTCAATTCTAAAATGAATTGCCCCATTTTCTCGTTGTCCATGTATATAACCTCCTATTAATGTAACCTACTATATAGCACGTAATGTCATATTACAAGAAGCTAACAGTAGAATTATAGTCGGTAAACTAATGGTAGAGTGAGATAACGGATTTATATACTCTGATACAATTCTTCCAGCATTCCAATATACTGCTTCAAAGTCGAACGCACAGATTCAGTGTCGTCGTCTTTTGCGTAATTTCTTAATATGTGGCGAAACTCATTGGTCATTTTGCTAAACTGTATTTCCCATGGCTTAAAATTATCTGTGCCTGTTGACCCACTTCCTGCTCCTGACCCGCCTTTCCCACTTTCAAATGTTCCGTTGACGATTTTGTCAACTACTTCAGACACATCCTCATCATTACCATGTGCAAGCTTGCGTAACTGTTTTCTGGTGATATGAGTCTCGCCTGAGAGGATATCCATTTTCACATCGGGGGATATTTCGCCTATGGCGTTGATGGCATTTGCGAGTTGTGCATCGCGTTTAATTGTCATATGCGACACATTATATTGGTCCGCAAGACGGCTCGCCGTTGATGGGGATTTTTGATGAGGCACATTTTGTGCTTCATCATCATTTTTTGGTTCATTTTCAACATGTCGCTTTCGTCCAACCTTATTCGTGACTATTTTCTTATCCGCATTATAATGCATTCCACGATAAAAGCTCAACTGTAGAGGATTTAGGTTTCTTCGCGATATTTGCGTTGATATAATCCAAATGAGAACTTCATCTCTGGAATCAAATTCCATATCAACTGTGTTGATTGGAAGATTGTGTTTTTGCAGTATGCTGTATCTGTTATGACCGTCAATCAATATGCCGTTCCACAAGACTAAAGGCTCGCGACACCCGTATTCCAGTACGTTTTCCTCAAGCCATGCGTATGTTTGTTCATCGAGTTTTGGTAAGATGCGTTTGAATTCTTCATCAATAATTATGTTTTCCATGATAGTTACTCCGATATAAAACTATGCTATTCAACCAATGTGATTATTTTGATATAATAGCACCATAAATATTATACATCTTCAAGTAACTTTAAGGTCAATAGCTTTTTGAAAAAAAATATGAACATTTCATCTCAAAAAAGATGCCTTTTTCACACTCAAACTATTGTAAATGGTTTGGGTGTGTGTTATTGTGTGAAAATAGATTGATTAATCGAAGGTCTGACGGACAAATTATGGTATCGGTCAGCTCCTAGAGCCTCAATACTAATTTTATGGGATGGGAATGAAGATTATGAAAAGATTTATTAGGAATTTTACTTTAGTTACCTTAACGTTTATGCTGTTAGTGGGTTCTACACCGGCACGATTAAGTGCGGAATCTTCTAGCCCTCCTCCAGGATTTGATCAAACAGCAATGGAGTTTGTTTCCGGAATTAGAGCGGGTTGGAACTTAGGCAATTCTTTAGATGCGATAAGATGGGAATATCGTAGAGACCCAATAACTCGCCCTCAATCAGAAATAGAAACAACATGGGGTAACCCACTTATTACCCGTGAGCTTATTCAATTGGTAAACGATGGTGGTTTTAATGCGATTAGAATCCCGGTAAGTTGGCGCCATTTTACAGGTCCTGGTCCATACTACGTAATTGATCCTGCATTGATGAGCAGGGTTAGAGAGGTTGTGGATTGGGCAATGGATCTTGATATGTACGTTATGATTAACATTCACCATGACGGTGAGATATTTGGTTGGCTATCAGCCTCACCTAATTCCAGAGACCAAGTTTTACCCAAATATGAAAGAATTTGGAATCAAATTGCTACTGAGTTTAGAGACTATAACGAAAAATTGATATTTGAAAGTATGAACGAAGTTCGCGAAAATCCACACAGAGGAGCTGGTACTTATCCAAATTACCGCCCAGGCAATGGTTTTGGACACGGCAATGTAGTGACCAGAGGTATAATTAATGAGTTAAACCAAACTTTTGTTGATACAATACGTGCCACCGGTGGAAATAATCATTATCGCTTTTTAGTGATTAAGCCATATTCCGCATGGACAACTACACAAGCCTTCAGTAATTTCGTTTTACCAAATAATGACGACAGACTAATTATTGGAGCACATCTGTACGAAAATCGCATCGAAAGCGCTACTAATATCATGAATAGACTTAGGTCAGATGCCAGATTTTCTGGCGTTCCGATAATTATTGGTGAATGGGGAACAAGAAGTAATGAAGGTCTTAGCAGTGATGCTAGAGTGCAACATGCAGCTGGTCTTGTAGGAGCGGCAACTAGACACGGTATTGCAACATTTTGGTGGGATGATGGAGGCGCTTTTAGACTGGTTGATAGACCAAACAATAACTGGACTATTAATGGAGCCAGAATTGTAACAGCAATCATGACAAATGCTACTGTTCCTGATATACCGCCACCGCCACCAATTTATGTATCTGAATTTTCAGGTTCAAATCCAAACGAGCTTATAACGATGCTAAATACATCTGATGTTATCCTTACCACAAGCGGTAATTTAGGAATATTTCCTCAACATAGCCCATTTACTATTCCGGCCGGAAGAACTCTTACGGTAAACAACACTTTAAATATCCAAACAAATGCAGAGCTTATTGTATACGGTACGCTTATTATTGCCGAAGGTGGAAGAGTTAATAATCAGGGTAGCAGTAGATCCAGCGGTACAATAAGAATTGCAAATACCGGTACAATTATTAATAATGGTACTGTGGAAAATGCAACCAACTCAAATGTTATTAACTATGGAAGTATTGAAAATAATGGTCGTTTTAATATTCGTGGCGGCGTTAATTTCCATAATTGTGGCGTAGTTGGAGGAGGAAACTCTCTAAATATTGATCGCAATGCAAATACCACAAATTGCGATTAGGTCACATGAGCATAATTACGTGATATAATGCTACGAAATATTACAAGGCATTACTAAAAATATATGTGCTCATACTAATCACTAACAGAAACCATTGAATCTTTGCGAGCTATTTACCGTCATTCATCGTTGAAAATCCTTGAAAGGCCACAGGCATTACTTCGGATTTTCGCCTTGAATGACGAAAAATAATCTCACAAATAT
>WQWL01000162.1 GCA_009785345.1 Oscillospiraceae bacterium | reverse complement strand
CGATGTTACTGCAACACCAAGGTGGTGGTAATATCCCCCATGATTCAACTGCGATATATTCGCAAAACCGGCTAATCTTCCAAATGAAGAATTAGAAAGAACATGTATCATATTTTGATGTCCAACAGTATGCGGAAGATTGTAATTTATTGCTCTTGAAATACGAGACCAGTTTCCGCTAGGGAAATGACCGGCAACAGCATCAATAAGTCTCCCGTCTGCCCCTATAGTACCAAAATATCCATTAAGACCCTGCACCTGATCGTATGGGGCATAGTGAACCACATATACTATGAACAAATCTTCAAAAAGATGAAATGGACGAGGAGCTCCAAGCATATGCCCGATTACACTATTTGCATACCATAATGTCGTTCCTCGACGAGTATTCATGTCATCCAGTGTGCCGAAATTGTTCGAAGAAAATCCATCACCAAGAAGTACAACAACAATACTATCCTCAGGTGAGCGTCCGACACCTCTTATTCGCTCATATTTGAACTCATTGGTTGACCGTGCACTACTGTATTCAATGTCAACATAGTATTCCGGTTCATCATCTTCAACGGGAACTCTGTAAATCGCTGTGTCACCATCAGGATAGTGTACACGGATGTCTTGATATCCGTCCTCAATATCCAGATATCCGCCTTGCAGGCAATCGTAACAACATGGTGTCGAGGTTGCCTCTTCGTCGTACAGAGCAAATGCCATACTGGGCATAAGTGTTAGAATCATAAAAAGTGCCAAAAGTCCGCCAATAATTCGTTTTTTTGTTGCTTTCATCATAAACTCTTATTCTCCTTCTCATTCGTCAAATTGTTTGTTTCTTCCCATTGTATAATGTCGCTGTGAAATAGTCATTGCGATGCGATTATATTATGTGCATGATTCACTCTCCTCCCCTAAAAACAATTACATAATTTTCACATTCGAGCAATGAATATTGACGTTCTTCAAACATTATTAAATACGGCTCCAATGTAATATTATGATATTTTTAATTTAAGTGTTCTGGTTGATTCATTAAATTGCTTTTCTTAGTTTCTCTTTGCTTTTGCATTCTTATCATTGCTCCCGCGCTAATGGCAATTAGTGAAATAAAGATTAAAATGGCTGACCACAGAATCATCGAACTCTCAACACCTGTTTGCGGAAGTTTTTGTTGATTACCACCACCAGGCGGTGGGGGTGAGGGCGGCCTGTTACCATTGCTTTCGCCGTCAATTTCTTCATCGCCATTGCCATTACCATCATCACCATTCTCGCTGCCGTTACCATTCTCTTGTGCTTCATAGATTGACCACACTGCAACAAGGCGTATTACACCTATCTCATCACCAGTCACTTTCGGCACTATGAATGATCCTCGTAGTTGATTTACATTTAGATCGCTAATATATGAGTTGTTATGTACTCCATCCACATATACCCGCCAGCCTACAAATACATACTCATTATCGTTGTCAAGCTCGTTTCTATCCACAACATGCGCCAAACTAAACACACTACCTGCTCTGCGTTCATACTCACGACCTATGGCATCATTTATCGTATCGTTGACTAAAAGACCTATACCCTCCAAATAGTAATATATACGAATAGTTCGATGCTGCGCCACTGTGCATATATGACAACCGGTGTTTCCACACTCAGCACAACAGTCACATAAACATGGTTCTTGACATTCACCTTCTCCCAGACAGCACACAATGCAACATGGCATGAAATAATTGCAACAAGCACCCTCACAAGATTCTTCGCCTTCACAACAATCAACACAACAAGGTGTAAATAATATTCGTTCCCATTGTGCTACAAATGTCATTGGTATATCGACAACTTTTTCGGCTAATTCAGCATTTGTCAATAACTCCTCACCTAAAAGCCAGCCTGTTAGATTGTATCCAAAGAGTTCTACAATTGGCACATTTACAGTGCCAACTTGAACGCCATATGCTAACATTGATTCCACAGCATCCGTATTGCCACTTACATTACCGCCGTTTAATTCAAATGTGATTGCTTCAACTCTATATGAACCTTTGAAGTTTATCTCGCTGTTGTTCAGCAGATGGCCAAATGCACGCTCGTAGTAATTCGTCGGCAGTGCATATCGCCCTGTTCCGGCTATGTTTCCGGAAATTATACCGTTTTCAATTATGATGTTATGATACGATGTTGGGGTAAGTGGATTAGCGTAGTTCTCATGTGCAACAGAAAATATTCCACCACCATCTCCCGACACAGTTGTGTTGTTTGTTATGGCGCCACCTATCATGCTAAATATTCCGTAATGAGTAGTTAATTGCCCAAGAACCCATCTATTGAGATATATGCCTCCTCCATTTTCATATGCCATATTGCCGTCGATTGTTCCACCATTCATAGTAAATGTGTTTGTTCCGTCAATGAACACCCCACCGCCATTTGTACCCGCAGTATTATTGCCGATAATGCCACTATTCATAGTAAACATGCTGCGAATGCTAACGGACACTCCACCTCCCATTCTTCCCGTCGTGTTGCCGTCGATTGTACCACCATCCATCGTAAATGCGCTGTCAAAATTTACGTGTACTCCACCGCCTTCTCCAAAACCTCCTGTGTTATTGCTAATGATACCACCATTCATGTTGAACACACTAAATACATGCACACCCACGCCACCAGAACCCCAGTGCGATTCATTTTCGTTAATCGTGCCATTATTCATTATAAAAGTGCTTCCATATATTAAGTCTACACCCCCACCGCCACTCCAAACCCTGTTTCCGCTGATTAAGCCACCATTCATTGTCCCGTTACTGGTGTACAAACTCACACCACCGCCTGTGCCACCTGAGCGTGTGGCCAGATTTCCGGTAATTATGCCACCATTCATTTCAAAATCGACAAAAACTAAAGCCAAGCCTCCTCCAAATGAGTTAACAAACATAGTCTCGTTTTCCTTAATTGTCCCACCATTTATGGTAACATTACCGTTAAAGAAGCGCACACCGCCGCCATAATACCAACCCCTGTTTCCGCTGATTGTACCGCCATTCATTATGAATGCACTCTCGAAGCCACTACCAAAATGACTTCCGCCGGCAATAGCACCACCAAAATAATTTGCGACATTGTTCTCGATAACCCCATCGTTCATAATCACTGTGCTATTTGATACAAAAATTGCTCCACCACCAAAGGTAGATGTGTTGTTTGAGAAACGACCCCCATGTATCGTAATCACTGCACCTTCGACCGAGTATACTCCGCCACCAAACTCTGCCCTGTTGTTTTCAATCACACTTCCGGCGTTCATGATAAGCTCACCGCCAGTGACCATAATACCGCCGCGGTAGGTAGCAGTTCCTGTACCTCTTAGCGTAATGCCATTTAGAACCAATGTGCCATCTACAGTAAAGTGACGTGCATTTGCTGTTGGTTGATATAGCACATCGCCTGTGAGGCTTACAGTCCTTCCTGCAGGTATACTAAGTTGAGCATTCATCGTAATATTACCTACAACTTCTACTATATATGGTCCATCAGTTGTCATTATATTATTAAACACATTATTAAGCTCACTCAAGTTAGTTACTACAAATCTCTCACGGTTTGAACCTCTGAAGTTGATGTCATAGTTGTTAAGAAAATGACCGAATGTTCGTTCATAATAGTTTACGGGCAGAACATAGCGCTCATTTCCTGCTGTGTTTTCCGAAAATACGCCACCTTCAAATATGATGTTAGAAAATGCAGTCGGAGTAAGTGGATTTGGATAGTCCTCATGCATTTGAGTAAATATTCCTCCGCCGTCTCCTGCTGTCGCTGTATTATTTGTTATAGCACCGCCTTTCATTGTAAATGTTGTAGAACTTGACGCGGGTGCGCCTATCCACATGCCACCGCCATTGGTTGCTGCTGTATTATTTGCTATAGTTCCACCTGACATTGCGAAATCACCACTCGCAACAAGTACACCGCCACCAATGATATACGATACATTCTCACTGATTGTGCCACCATTCATAATAAAAATGCTGTCAAAAATAGATATACCGCCACCCATGATGTGTGCTGTATTGTTTGATATATGACCACCATTCATCGTAAAAGAGCCGCCATCAACGTGAACACCTCCACTCGTCACTGCCGCATTACCTTCGATTACACTTCCGGTGTTCATAATAAGCTCGCCACCATTATTGACAGCGATACCGCCACGAATAGTTGCAGAACCTGTCCCTCTGAGGGTAATGTCGTTTAGAACCAATGCGCCACCCACGGTCAAATGACGTGCGTTTGCTGTTGGTTGATACAGTATTCCATCGCCTCCAAGGTGCACTGTTCTTCCTGCAGGGATACTAAGTTGAGCATTCATCGTAATACTATCCGCAATATCTACTGTGTATGGTCCGTCAGTTGTCATTAGGTTCGTGAATGCGCCATAGAGACCATCCCAGTCAGTCACTACGAAGTCTGACAATGCTTCGACTTCAACATAACCATATTCACTATTGCAATCATAATCGCAATAGTGCACACACTCACACTTACATTGTTCATCATCGTATTGATGCTTGTTCTCTGATTCATATGAATCATCACTTTGATTATTACCACTATCATAAGATGATCCTATATCCGCATCATTGCCTATGTCACTGTCTGTATTCTCGTCTGAAGCTGACGAGTCCGATTCATTGCTTTCGCGCTTGGAACCTTGCTCATTATCCGATTCAGAAGTTGTGCTTGATTCAGTTTCAGTCAGAGGAACCTCGTTCAGCGCGTACTCATTTGGTGTTTCCATCTCAGCAGCATAATATGCATCTTCGGCACTTACTAGTGTCGTTAGCGATAGTACTGATATCACCATCATAATTACTGTTATTATAGCTGTAATTCTAGTTTTCATTTTGCTTGGCGGTCTTTTTATGTAGTTTGTTGTCATGGTTCCACTCCTATTACATAAACTTTGTTAAAATCATATCGTAGTCTGCGAGCTAATGTGTAATATAATCACAATATTATCATAGCATATGCATTATGAACACAGAATTTCCCGCATTATTTACAAAAAATTCATATATCATATACGTTCACACAGACCCTAAGTATGAGGTATGATGCTAAGATGTGTTCGATACATGCGAGGTGCTGGCTTCTATTGTCGGTATAATGTCCAGAAAACCAATAATAGTCAAAACCGACTGCTTTTTAGGCAATCGGTTTTACTATATATTTCACTAGATATATTTTGGGTCTCTTTCAATTCGTACACAGTTCTCTATTCAGCCGATTGTGACAGAACCGGCTTCCAGGATGCCTGTTATACCGCCGGAGTGCATAAATGGATGAACGGAAGTTACATTTGCTACACTACCCGCTGGCGTGTTCGGTGCCACATCAAAACGGAAGTACACATATAAATGAGTACTTGGATTAGCATCTGCTCTAGTTGACCAATCCAATACAACTATATTTGAACCATGGTCATGATTAGCACCGCCGATTGCGGAATCTCCACCGTAGTAAAACACAACGGCTAGGTTATAGCCACCAAGGTTTGCACCACTTGTATATACCCAAGCATGTGTAAAAGCAGGGGT
>WQWL01000161.1 GCA_009785345.1 Oscillospiraceae bacterium | reverse complement strand
GTGCCTGCTGGTAGAACACTATATGTTGAAACTGCATTGAATATACAACGAGATGCCGTACTTATCATAGAAGGCACAGTTGTTGTACTTCCTGGCGGAAGAATTAACAACCAAGGTAGTGGCAATGGTGGCGGCACAATAATTATCGCTGAACATGGCGCATTGGTGAACTATGGACATGTTGAGAACGTGTCGAACTCAAGTGTCTTCAACTATGGCACAATAACCAACAATGCAAGGTTTGAAGTGCGTGCAAGAACAGTATTTATAAATGAAGGAGAACTCGAAGCAAATACTCCGTTTAACATCAATCGCGATGCCATACGAGTCAGACCTTAACCAAAGTGATTGGTATAATGTCGTAATCATTAAAACTGGCAATGTAATATAATACAAGGGGCTGTAACAATTTGCTACAGCCCCGGTGTATTCATTAATCTAACAATAAAGCAGCGAGCGTCAATATTTGACTTAGAGTGGCAATATACAATACAGCTAATTCTCGAAATGCCCGCGGCATTCCTCGATGGCTTTTTCGTCAAATTCCGTTCGCATTTAGGAAGTCACGCAGAAGGTTAATACATTTAGTATAAGTTAAAAGATGCCTCAAGAACCACTCCTTCTTGCCGACATCTTTCATTACTTTTCGCTATAGCAATTCTCTTATTAGTTGCTCGCGGACCTTTTGCGAAAGATAGCTAAGTGGTACATCAAAAACTGTTTTTGCACCAAAAATGCCTTCGCGTGACATACGGTATGCTGCGCGAGCATATGTTGCAATAACACTTCCGGTAAACTCAGGGTTTGAAGCGAGTTTTAAGGAGAATTCCATTATTTGATTGTTTTCTCCGGTACTTCCGCTTCTTATTACCATGCCGCCATGTGGCATTTCTGTGTGGTTTGCTTCAAACTCTTCTGCTGTTATAAAGTTAACTGTTGTATCATAGTCAGCGAAGTAATGTGGCATACTCTTTATGGTCGCTTCGATTTCTGCAATATTTGCATCGGCTCCGGCAACTACAAAGCATTCTCGTAAATGCTTTTCTCGTGCAGATAAATCTGGGTTTTCGCCACATCTCACCGACTCTACTGCTGTTTCAATTGGAATCGTATATTGCGCTGCATATTTCACGCCTTCTATTCGGCGGACGGCATCGGAGTGTCCTTGTGAAAAGCCCTTTCCCCAGAAAGTATAGTTCATTCCTGCAGGTAGATTGGCTTCAAAAAGGCATCTCATCATAGAAAATAATCCTGGATCCCATCCTGTCGATATTATCGCCGTTGTTTTTGTCGCAACAGCGTCAATTTTTGCCATGTATTCCGGTATCTTTGCATGTGTGTCAAAGCTGTCCACGGTATTAAACATTGATGCAAAATATGGACCTTGTTCAGGCAAGTCTGTTGCTGAACCTCCACATAGCAAGCATACATCTATCTCGCCAACCATGCTTTCGGCAGCATCGATTGACAACACTGCTACATTTGAGTCATCAATTTTAATCGACGCAGGGTCACGGCGTGTAAATATTGCTTTCAACTCCATGTCTGAGTTCGCAGCTACAGCCTTTACTACACCTTTTCCAACATTCCCATATCCAACTATACCTATACGTATCTTCATATTGCACCCCATTACTACATTATTATAGTTGCTAAGTTTGCGGGCGCACAATGGAGGTCACTGACAAAGTGCATATTTTCACCTGCCGTCATTGCGGCCCCCGAGCCGCAATCTAATAAAATCAAACTTTGTAATAGATCCCGGATCAAGCCCGGGATGACGAATGGGGCTTTTTCAGTGACCTCCGCACAATGTGCGCCCCTACATGATTCTTAAATATTTACACTTCATTTTGAAGTATTTGTTCTAATGTTTGTCTTTTACGAATCTCTTTCAGTTTCCCTTTAGTTGTAAACAATACTTCCGATGCTTGTTGATGGGAGTTGTAATTATACGGAGCCATTGCCGAACAGTAAGCGCCAACTCCTCCAATCACCACAATATCTCCAATTTGGGGTTCTACCATCGCGCGCGGAACAGCATGACCATCCATATCCAGCGTCTGGCAATCTCCGCTCTCACAGCATTTTCCTGCAACAACGGCTTCGTAGTCGTGTTTCACATCATCAAACTCTGATGATATTATACGTGTTCCATCGTCAGATACTATATATATAGGATGCTTTGAACCGTAAAGTAGTGGGCGAGAATTTATTTCCATTCCACCATCTGTGATGATAAAGTTTGAGCGAGCTGTGCTCTTTTTATCAATAAGGCGGGTTACAGCATAACCGGAGTTTGCAACAATATATGTACCCGGCTCTATTTCCATTGTCAATTTTCGTCCGGTTCTTTCATAAAAATCTTCAATCTGCATTTTTGCATAACTCCCCAAAAGCGGAACATCTGCAGCATACTCACCGGGCATACGTGCTTCTTTTAAGCCTCCGCCAAAGCATACAGTTTCGGCATCCGGAAAATGTTTCTCGATAATGCCTAATAGTAGGTCAATGTTTTGCCTCCACATTTTTGTGTCTGCTCCTGAACCTATATGCACATGAACATGCTTGAATGTTATTCCTTTATCTGCAGCGCATTTTTGTGCCCGTGGTAAATCAGAGAGATGAACACCAAAGCATGAATAATCATCGCCCGTATTTCTGGTAGCACTCTCACCGGAACCGATACCGGGATGAATGCGTATGCCTACTTCAATGTTGTTAGCTACCGCAAAATCAGCAATCAGTTCCAGTTGATGAGTCGAGCATACATTGTACTTCAATCCGCTCAACAATAATTCTTCTAAAGTCTGTCTGCTTGCACCTATATGTACCTCTTGGGTTGTAAGCATGATTTTTTCATACGGCACATCAGCTAGATGTGCTCTGATAACCTCATTAAGCGAGCTCGCATCAAGATGCAAGCCTGCACCCGTAATTAACTTGAGTAGTGTTCTGTTTGAGTTCGCTTTCATTGCATAGCGAACAATCAATCCATATGCTTGTGGCATCTCAACACATTCTTTACAACGTTCAAGAACTAGAGCCTCATCATATAAATATACAGGCGTACCAAACTTTTCTACAGTCTGTGCCACCGCTTCGGGATTTAATGCGCTGAAATGATTAAGTTTCTTCATATAAATGACCATGTCTTTCGTTAATCTTTATGCATAAAACAACCTTGCACGAGCAAGAGGTTACACCTCGTCATTGCGGACTTGATCGAGGCTGCTGAAAAAGTGCATATTTTTACCTATCGTCATTGCGGCCTCCGAGCCGCAATCTGATAGAATCAAGCTTTGTAATATATCCCGAGTCAAGCTCGGGATGACAGATGATAATTTAAATTTACTCGCTTGCGTAGTTTTTGAAGTAGTTCTTCACCAATACAACCGGTGTGCCTCGATCTCCGCTGCCTGCCACTAAGTCGCAAAGGCTACCTACAAGATCATGTATTCTACGAGGTGTTGTGCCTTCTGAGGACATATCTCCGACAAGATTTTTTTGTTTATTCTTTATACGCTGCCTAATACTTTCCGACAACGCTTGCCCTGATAAATCGGCATAATCATTGTCTGCAATGTACTTTATCTTTATCTCGTTGGGTGTGCCTGCAAGACCTTCTGTGAATGCCGGAGATACCACTGGGTCTGCCAGTTCCCAAATGCCACCGGCAGGGTCTTTGAAGCAGCCGTCACCGTAAACCATGACTTCTACTGTTGAACCTGTGCGTTTGCGAATTTCGTCTTGAAGTTCTTTTACGAAAATATTTGTATCACGGGGGAAGAGCTTTACAGAATCTGCTGTTGCCTTATTTGAACCTAAGAGACCATATTCACTACTTCCACTTCCATCAACTGACTCACTCAAGATATCATCAAGGCATAGGCATTTTTCTGCACCAGCTTTATCTAATAAAGACTTTGTTCTATACCGAGTATGAATATCACAGCAAAGTACATTTTTAGTGTAATTCAAAATATATGTTGGATCATTTGAGAAAACAATTTCGCAGTTTCCAGCAATTTTCTTATAAAATTCAATATAATCTATGCCGGTGAATTTATGTATTGTTTCCATTCCGAAAATATCACGAAATTGTTTTTCCGTAAGATTATCTGTATACGGATTGACTCCTTTTTCATCACATTTCGACAAGTCAACAAAGCTGTTTCCTACTTCATCACTGGGGTAGGAAAATTGAATAATCAGTTTGTCACAACCTCGCGAGATACCCTCGAGCACATTTGCAAAGCGATTGCGAGATAGTATTGGAAATACTGCGCCGAGAGTCCCTCCACCGAATTTTGTACGTACATCTTTAGCAATTTGATCAAGGCTTGCATAGTTTCCTTGTGCTCTGCCAACAACGGCTTCGGTTACTCCCACAATATCGCCATCTTCAATCTCAAAACCTTCGTTCTTTGACGATTCAATAAGACTGTCACAAATCATTGTAACAATATCATCACCTTGCCTAAAAATGGGTGTCATTATACCTCTGGCAATAACTCCCGTATTTTTCATAACAGTTCATCCCTTTCAAACACTTTTGTCATTCTGCGCAAAGTCGCAGAATCCAAGAAATCTGTACTTACTAGATTCTGCGACGACCCGCAGAATGACGTTAGTTTTTCATTGACATTACACATACAAAGTAAACGCTGATTACTTCAATACAATCGTATAACGCTATTCTCCATTTGCTTCTTTATCAACTATAATTGTTAAATTCGGATGTAATAATAGCAAACACGCCGGAACATCTGTGTGAATCATGCCTTCAAAAAGCTTCCTTGTTATTTCAGCTTTTGCAGCACCACTGATTAATAGTATGATTTTCTTTGCACTGAAAATGTGACCAATGCCCATAGTCAGCGCTTCTGTTGGTTGTTTTTCATCAGCTCCAAAGAACCTTGAGTTTGCATTTATAGAGCTTTCAGTTAGACTCACTAAATGCGCTCCAACATGATAAGATGTGGCTGGTTCATTAAAGCCAATGTGCCCATTGTGACCAATGCCAAGAAGCATAAGGTCAATGCCGCCCGCTTTGCAAATTTCTTCATCGTATCTTGCACACTCAGCCATTGGGTCGGTTGCCGCGCCACTCGGAATTTGAGTTTTTGATAAATTGATTTTGTCGAAAAGTTGCTCATTCATAAAGTATGCATAGCTTTGATGATGAGTAGAGTCAATTGGATAATACTCATCAAGGTTAAATGATTGAGCATTTGAAAAATCCAGTTCTCCGGCTTCGTATCTACGTATCAGTTCTTTATATAATCCAATTGGCGTGCTGCCGGTAGCAAGACCAAGGACAGAGTTGGGTTTCTCCTTCAATTGTCCTGTATAAATGTCCGCAGCAACACGACACATATCTTTATATGATTCACAAACTATTTTTTTCATAAGCCTTCACTCGCCCTTTCCTCATAGCTTTCTTTTTAACAATTTTTTAATCTTCCCTGTACTCTTTTGTATTATACTTACAAAACAGCACGAAGAGTAGTATATCACATGCTTTTGTGGAATACAAAAAAATAATTGTATTTGGATAGTGTCAAGTTTTCGTAGGATATTTTTTTAGTCGCCCAAAAGTGTTCATGTAAATAATTTGAGAAGCACTTGAGTTCCAGTTCTTTTTCCGTTGATTGGCAGTGCTCCAATAGCAT
>WQWL01000160.1 GCA_009785345.1 Oscillospiraceae bacterium | reverse complement strand
GTTTACATATCAATGGTTTAACAAACGATTGAATGATGAAGAAAAAGCATCATCGACAGATGATACTGAGCACTGATAGAAAATAGCTCGCAATGAGTTAAGAGGTTTCTATTAGTATGAATCATTTAGAGTTTAAAAAAATTGGCGAGAGTGTGTTAAGGCGTTTATTTAATACACTCTCGCTTTTGTTTAAAATTAAGTTTTGGTTTTTAACCCATTGTGCTAATCGTTACACTTCAACAATCCCTGACATCATTGTGGTTTCAACGCCTTTTTTCGCCCACTCTTCAGCAAGCTTGTTGATACCGAGTGAATCACTTGACATATGACCGGCAATTACAACATTGCCAATACCTTGCTCCTTAAGTTTCTTTGCATCAGCTTCAGGGATGTGCATCATTACAAGAGTGCCGACACCTGCTTCAAAGTATTCTTTTAGAATCTTTGCGCCGGGACCTGTTAATCCAGACATAAGTACATAGATTTTACCTGCATAGCTGTCTTTGCCACCAACACGAATGACAGGCTTTCTTGCCGAATTTTTGTATTCAGGAATTTCTTCAAGTGCATCAACGACCTCTTGCACTGTTGTCATTGGCTTATCGGCAAACTTCTTATCCAAAGCATCTTGAACCATGGCTTCACCGATTCTATCAGTGGGAGAATGTATGCACATGAAAGGCATATCGAGTAACTTGGCGGCACTTTCTGAACGCCTTGAGTTAGAGACATGCAAATTATAACCAAGTTCAGTTTTGCGTTCCGCCAGTAACTTCTGGCTTTTGTTTCTAGGCACACCGAGTTCTTCAAGTTTGTCAAAATGATCATGCATTACATCAAGCATATCAACATGTGTATTTCTCGGATGATGACTTACTACGCAATCATAACCAAGCTGTTTAGCGAGCATGATTTCTGCAGTGTCCATGTCAACACCGAAGAGCACCTTCTTAATGTCCTTGCCCTCGACGATAATGCCACAATCTTCGGGCATTTCATCGTATTTTGCCATCTTCAAGGCAACATCCATCATTTCCTTCGTAGTCAATTTAAGTTCCTCCTAATTGTATTATTTAATAAATTTTCCTGTAGGGTTGACCCTTCTCGGTCGCCTGTTGTTTGTTTGCTGCTTGCATTGCGGGCGATCGCCCCTACATGGATATTCCGGACTTTCGCAATTGCCTAATAATTATTTTAACAAATTATCTAATAATGCATGAAGCTTACTCAGCTTATCGCGCTCTGCTTGAATGATATTTTCAGGAGCCTTTGATGTGAATTGCCCATTTCCTAACTTTTTCTCGACCTTTTCAATATCAATCTTAACTTTTGCAACTTCTCTTTCAATGCGCTCACGTTCTTTTTCAAGATCTACAAGCTCAGAAAGAGGCATGTACATACGTGCATCATTTGTTGCAACTGCGACGAGATTTGTCAAATCATCGGGAGCATTATCGGTAATCGTCAAGTCGGTTGCATATGCGAGTCTGCATATATAGGCATGACCCTTTTCAAACAATTCAGCCTTATCGGTAACGATTGTAAGTGCTGATCTTTTTGACGGCGGAACATTCATCTCGGATCGGCGTGAGCGAACAGCACGTATCGCAGCCATAATGGATTCAAATTCAGCTTCCTCGCTTGGGAAATGTAGCTTTTTATCGAATTTTGGGAATTCACGAACCATGAGTGCAGAATTACAATTAGGCAATGCTTGCCAGATTTCTTCAGTGATAAAGGGCATAAAGGGATGCAGCAGTGTAAGAGTTTCTGTGAGAACATAAAGCAGCATTTTCTGTGTGTTTTTTACACTTTCGTCATTGCTATCAGTATTATCAGAATCTGAATCATGCAGCCTTGGTTTCGTCAACTCAATGTACCAATCACAGAAGGTATCCCATATGAAATCATAGATTTTTGCAGCAGCAATACCAAGCTCGTACTTGTCAAAGTTTTCACAAACCTCACCAGCGAGAGTGTTTAGTTTAGATAAAATCCATTTGTCTTCAAGTTCGAAATGGTTCGGTAAGCTCAACTCCTGTGCCTTACCGGAATCAGAACTTGCAAAATCAACTTCTAAATCTTTAAGATTCATCATAACAAAGCGACTTGCGTTCCAAATTTTGTTAGCAAAATTGCGCATTGCTTCGCAACGCTCGGGGTAAAAACGCATATCAGTGCCTGGGCTATTTCCTGTAACGATATTGAAGCGTAGAGCGTCTGCGCCATATGTTTCAATAACATCTAGCGGATCGACACCGTTGCCAAGGGATTTGCTCATTTTACGTCCTTGGTCGTCACGAATCATTCCGTGGATGAGTACGGTATGGAATGGTGCTTGTTTTGTGAACTCCAATCCGGTGAAAATCATACGAGCAACCCAGAAGAAGATGATATCGTATCCAGTACTAAGAACATCGGTCGGGTAGAAATACTCAAAGTCCGGTGTTTTTTCAGGCCATCCTAATGTGGAAAACGGCCATAGTGCAGAGGAAAACCAAGTATCCAGCACATCTTCATCTCGTGTTATATCAGTTGAACCACACTTTTCACACTTATCAGGATCCTCACGGTCTACAGTGACATGACCACAGGCACAATACCATGCAGGAATTCTATGACCCCACCAGAGTTGGCGTGAAATACACCAATCACGAACATTTTCCATCCAATGTGTGTAAATTTTTTCAAAACGATCAGGCACAATATCTATTGTGCCATTTTGAACAACCTCAATTGCTTCTTCGGCGAGAGGTTTCATTTTAACAAACCATTGCTCTGATGCAAGTGGTTCAACGATAGTGCTGCAGCGATAGCAAGTTCCGATGCTCATACTGTGTTTTTCGGTCTTAACAAGAAGTCCGAGAGCGTCTAAATCTTTGAGAACTTCACGACGAGCATCATAACGGTCAAGGGTATTATATTTGCCCGTATTAACCATTTTTGCATCTTCATCTATAACTATCAATTGCTCCAAATCGTGACGCAACCCGATTTCGAAGTCGTTTGGATCATGACAAGGAGTGACTTTAACACAGCCTGTTCCAAATTCAATATCAACAAATTCATCAGCAACAATAGGGATTTCACGATTCATGAGGGGTAACATAACAGTTTTGCCGATCAGGTGGGAGTAACGTTTATCTTCCGGATTCACAGCGACTGCCATGTCGCCTAGCATTGTTTCAGGGCGAGTTGTGGCGACTACAAGTGAGTCGGGTGAGTTGTTAATTGGGTAACGGAGATGATAGAGTGAACTTTCGCGATCTTCGTGTTCAACCTCGGCATCGGAAAGCGCTGTAGTGCATGTAGGGCACCAATTTATGATGCGTTTGCCTTTGTATATGAGACCCTTTTCATATAACTGAACAAAAACTTCACGAACGGCTCTTGAACACCCCTCGTCCATTGTAAAACGCTCACGACTCCAATCGCATGAAGTTCCAAGTTTCTTCAATTGTTCAACAATACGACTACCATAAGCATGTTTCCAGTCCCAAACGCGATCTAAAAACTTCTCGCGCCCAAGATCGTAGCGGGATAACCCCTCATTATTGCGCAACTCTTCTTCAACCCTAACCTGTGTGGCAATGCCTGCATGATCGGTTCCCGGAAGCAAGAGCGCTGAATAACCCTGCATACGCTTGAAGCGAATGAGGATATCCATGATTGTATTGTCAAAAGCATGCCCTAAATGTAGTTGTCCTGTAACATTTGGCGGTGGCATGACGATGGTGAATGGCTTTTTATTTGGGTCAATCACTCCGGTAAAATAACCACCATCTTCCCACATTTTATATATTTTGTCTTCAACAATCTTTGAATTATAAACCTTCTCAAGTTCACGCATTATAATTTTTCTCCTTGTTTAACTACTATAATCATCGATGAATATATTATCACGAAAAGATGTAGGAATCAATGAAATAGGGGGAGTTTTTCTTGACCTAGCTTATTGTCTTTCCTACATTCGTTATGGATGTAGTAAGTTTATTTTGCACGCCAAAAATTCGCGTATGCTGGTTTGCGTGTCATTTGCACAATTATACATGTTTGTTGTGTTACTGACCTGCATATACTCTTTCACCGCCAAATAATAAGCATGATGATATTCAGTAGCCACATTCATTTTCGCTATGCCGCGCTTTACCGCTTCTTGCACTTGGTCATCGGGAATACCTGAGCCACCGTGTAGCACAAGAGGTATATTTAGTGCTTTGCTAATGGCTTCAATACGAGGCAAGTCAAGTGTGGGCTCTTGTATGTAGTTGCCATGGGCATTACCCACTGCGACAGCCAATGAGTTACAGTTAGTTTTTTCGTAAAATTCAATGGCTTGCTCTACGGTAGTAAACTTGTCGCGGTCTGCAAAGTCTTCAATATTAGAGGCGTCGCCTACCGCACCCAGCTCGGCTTCTACATCTATGCCTAAGGCGTGGGCGGCTTTTACAACGTTTTGTGTATTTTTTACATTTTCATCAAATGGCAAGTGTGAACCATCATACATGACAGACGAAAAACCAATCTGCATTGCCTTGGTGATAACAGCAAAATCATCACAATGATCTAGATGCAGACCTACAGGAATGCCCACAGTTTTAGCACAGGCATGAGTGATTGCTGATACAACATCAAGACTTATATAGCTTTGCCAAACTGGGTAAAAACCTATAATTACAGGCTTTTGTTGATTTTCTGCTTCCTGAATAGCAAGGTGTATGGTTTCATAATTGAAAATATTAAAAGCTGCAACGCCGTAACCTTGAGTGTATGCGTGACGAAGAATATCGCCAGTTTTTTCTAATGGCATGAGTCTCCTCCTGTCAGAATATTTATAAAGTAATTATATCATAGGGTATGGCGCGGGTAAATTGAAATATCAATATTGTGAAATCAACATTGAACATTGAAATAATTTCACAAATATATCAACGCTTTCTACTGGTGATTAGTATAACGATTTATATTTAAAATATCACTAAAGTTTTTTACTGAAGAGGCGATAATACTATATGAGAGCGAAAGCAGCACTGCAAAAGCGTTACCCTTAAGGAGTCCTCCAACTTCTTGGTTAACATCATAACCCTCTTACTGTAAAAGAGTCGTGCGTTCGGGCTTGGCGGCACCGGCAGCGGCTCTTTTACACGCAGAGAATTCTTGACATTTATGCGCTTTCAGTGTAAAATTCATACCCCAAAGCAAAGTAGGGAAGGGGGTGCGGAACGTGCCGAAAGCAAAAGGAGTTAAACAGGTTGCGTTTAACAAAAAAGCATACCATAACTACAACATATTAGAGAAGTATGAGGCAGGAATTGAGCTTTTCGGAACAGAAGTTAAGTCGATTAGACAAGGTAATATCAACTTAAGAGAAGCGTTCTGTATGATCAAAGATGGTGAACTATTCGTACGAAGCATGCACATAAGCCCATACGAAAAAGGCAACATCTTCAACAAAGATCCCTTGCGCCCAAAAAGATTATTAATGCACAAAAGAGAAATCCACAAACTATATGATCGCACAAAACAAGATGGACTAGCACTAATACCACTATCAATATACTTCAAAGATTCACGTGTAAAAGTAGAAGTCGGTCTAGCAAGAGGCAAAAAACTACACGACAAAAGAGACACAGCAGCAGAAAAAACCTCAGAAAGAGACATGGAAAGAAAAATGAAAGAAAGGTTATAAGAACTATGTTAGTCTATATATTAGCCAGTAGTTTTAATAATAAAACCCCGCCGGGAGGCTAGGGGG
>WQWL01000159.1 GCA_009785345.1 Oscillospiraceae bacterium | reverse complement strand
TTTTCACTCTGCTTCGTTAATCGTCGGTTAAATACCAATGGGTATTCGCCCTCCTCTCGCCTCGCCGAGTAAAATATATACTCAGCACTATACGCAAGTTTAGACTTTACAGAACACTAGTAACCGCTGACCAATACTCATGTTGCTTTCTATGCGATTACCGTGATATAATTATCAGTAAATATATGTAAACTAACTACCAACCAGCGCTTGCATTTTGTCAACTTGGGGTTGCATTCGTGTTTTTGCAACTGATTTTTGCGTTTTTCGTCCAATTTTTCATTGAGGGAGTGGTTTGCACTCTGCTTGCTGTGTCTATAAACTGCAAAGTATTCTCATCTGCCAAATACTTTATCAGATATGATATCTAATATCAAATTAATCGTCGTTGCACATTGTCAGTGTGAACGGTATATTATACTAATACTGTTCAATTTCGTTTTCGACTTCTAATACTAATACTGATCTCGGATAGAAAGCGTTGACAGATTTGTGTGGATATTTTTTGTATGGCAAGGCAAAGCTACGCAGGAATGCCACTGGCATTTCAAGTAGATTTAACGTAGTCAGGCGAAAAATAGGCACGCAAAGATGCAATGCTTTCTATTCGAGATTAGTATAAACACCAATAAAAGAGTAGCCATCTTTTCGTAATATTTTCCGTCTGGCATCGTAGAAAAACTGCCCATGTTTTGATCATAGGCAGTTTTTTGTGAATAATACTAATATCTATTCTCCTAGAATTTCCTCAACGATGGTTTCAGTGTCGGTTCTATCAGGCATTCCTGTTAAATTTACATTTCTTGTTGTTTTCGCTTCAATACTATTGGCTTTCATGATATCTCTAAGATCAAGACCAGTAGCAGCTTCGACAGTTTCAAATGTATGTGCCATAACCGTGGCAACGTTATTGCTCATGCCGGATACACCGTTTGCATCTCCCCCGATGATTTTAACATCTTTGATTGCAGACATTGGTGCAGCAACTTCACGGGCAACTTCAGGAAGAACTTTGATAACCATTTCAGCCATCGCAGCCTGACCGAATTTCATCATAGCTTCCGCTTTTTTGTCGATGGCTTCAGCATCAGCAAGACCTTTGGCTCTGATTGCTTCCGCTTCGGCAAGTCCGGCGGCACGAACAGCTTCGGCAGCTTGTTCTTGCTCATAACGAGCAGCTTCGGCGGCAACTTTTTGCGCTTCAGCAGCTTTTTGGCGCTCATATAATTCAGCGTCAGCTTCTTGTTGTCTTTTGAATCTATCGGCTTCGGCTGTTTCGCGAACTTCGGCTTCAAGGCGGCGTTTTGTAACTTCAACTTCTTTCATTGCCAATTCCGCTTCACGTTCACGGCGGGCAATGTCAGCATCTACGCTGCGCTCTTCAATAGTTTTACGCTGTTCCTCTTCTTGAATTCTAAATGCAGCATCCGCTTCAGCTTTCTTTGTATCTGCAATTTTCTTCAATTCAGCTTGCTGAACGGATAATTCATTGTTTTTCAATTCAATTTCTTTACCCGCATTAACTCTAGCATCATTTGACTCTTTATCTGCATTAGCCTGAGCGATTGCAACATCTCTTTGGGCATGTGCACGCTGAATCGCGGCTTCTCTTTTGATTGATTCAGCATGATATGCACCTAAATCATCAATCATTCCTTGTCTATCGGAAATATTTTGAATGTTACAGGTCAAAATCTTGAGACCTAATTCGTTCATATCTCCTTGGGCAGCTGTTGTAATTGCTAAAGAAAACTTATCTTTTTCCTTAATTAATTCTTCCAGTTTCATTGTACCAACAATTTCACGAAGATTACCCAACAGAGCATCTGTCGTATCATGAATAATGGCATCCGGATTTTTATTCAAGAAATTTCGCATTGATTTATCCTTTAGGTCTTCATTCTCAATACATACTTGAATTTTAAACACAGCCTCAACGTCAACATTAATTAAATCATTCGTTGGAATGGGCTGGTTTGTTATAATTGGTACTGTTACTTGCTTTAGATACAAATAATCTGTTTTTTCAAAAAACGGTACCATGATACCTGCTTTACCAACAAGCATACGTGGCTTTTTGCCAAGTCCTGAAATGACAACACCCCTATCAGGGCTTGCTTTTCGATAACCACCAACAAATAAAACTAGAATGATAACTGCTGCGACTGCAATGCCTACGATTAAATTTCCCATTTAAAATTTCTCCTTTACATTTTTTATTTAAAATTATTTGAGCACACGGATTGTACTGATTCCTGGTAAGAAGTGTTGCAATATCTGTGAAATCATTTTTCGTCAATCAAGGCAAAAACCCGAAGGAATGCCGATGACATTTCAAGGATTTATAACGATGAGTGCGGAAAACAGCTTGCAAATATACAATGCTTTTTATTAGGTATTAGTATTGAATGGATTGTTCAAAGAAAGCAGCCCTCGGTGGATGTTTATTGTCTCTATAATATCATCACTTTTATCGCTTTGCGCTTTCAAAACTCTATCCATTATTTCGCTATAAATACTTGATGCAAAATCACATAATTCGATTTTAGCTTCCTCTTTTATGTTGCTCCAACCTTCAGTAGCAATGGTTTCACATATGAAAGCTATTGACAATCCGTATCTTCGATTGACAAGAGATTCATGTGATTTGACTAATTCTTTTATTTTAGTCAGATAGTCAACCATTAAATCGCCAAGTTTGTCCGTTACACTTGGTTTTAAAAATTTGTTGATCTCCATAATCGCCGAAGTCAATAATTGACTTGTTGACATATGTGACATAATACCACCTTTTATCTTGCCCGCCACCTACGCGACCCTTATTAGTACAAGCTTCAAAAATACTAAAGTATAAATTGTAATAAGAATAATACAGCAACTATTATTGAAACTATAGATATCTCTTTTGGTTTTCCTGAGAGTAACTTTAAAATAATATGAGAAATTAGTGCCAGGCAAATTCCTACCCCTATGTTGAATGTAAATACTACAAAAATCAATGCGATAAATGCCGGAAGATAATCTGACATATCACTAAAATCTAAATCTTTTAATCCAGTCAGCATAAGGCAGCCAACAAATATTAAAGCTGGAGCGATCGCTACATTAGGAATCAAGCGTACAAAAGGTCCGGCTACTAATAATAACACAGTTAAAACTGCAACCACTAAAGAAGTTAACCCTGTTCTTCCTCCGACACTGACTCCTGCCGATCCAGAAACCACCGTTGTATTTGGCGCACCACCTAATACAGCCGCTACGATACTGGAGACTGCATCCGAAATTACACCTCTATTGACATATTTCCTACCTTTTTCGTCGTTGTCATCTTTTACCAATCCAGCATTTCTTGCAATACCAAAAGTCGTCGCAATCGCATCAAGCGAATTTGTTATAAGTAATGCTAGTACGATACTAAGAATAACTCCAATTACCGTTCCTATCGATCCAAAGGTCCAGATTGTCGACGCATCCATTGCAAGTAAACCAACGGATGCCCAGTCACTGAATTGTTCACCTAAATTGAATGAAAAGTCCGTGATTCTATATGCTCCTGTAACATAAGCTAAAACGGTGGTCGCTACAATTGCAATTACAAATGATGCTTTTATCTTCATGTGATGTAAAAATCCCAAAAGCAACAGTCCTACAAATGCCACTATCGCTCCTATAGCTTGACCTTGAAGTACTGTAGCTGCCGCTATCGCTTCTGCATCTGCATCTAACGGTAGGTTTGCAACTGCTCTTATATTTCTTGGATCAAAAAAGGTAACAAATGTCGATGGAGTACCGACTACTAGACCACCCAACCTAACACCTAATAATGTAATGAAGAGACCAATTGCCGGAACTGTCGCAATTTTTATGTTTTTAGGAATACCTTTCAATATCTTATCTGTTAGTCCGGTAACTGATAGTAGCGTAAATATAATGCCGGTAATCAGTAGTAAAAACAAACCGATTTGATACTGTGTTATTCTGGCTAGATTCTCATTTCCTGATAACAACACAATCATAGGTAATGCTGTAAATGCGAAGAAACTAGATGTTCCCATTGCCGGATATACAACAAGTGGCATTTTAGCTAAGAACGCCATGAATAAACAACCGATAATTGAAGCAATCACCACTGCCACAAATACAGCGTTAAATACTCTGTCATCGCCACCACCTACCATTCCCGGAACCGACAAAATGGTGAAAATAGACGCGAAAAAACTGGTAATACCCGCTAATATTTCCGTTCTAACAGTGGTTTCAACTTTGACATGTTTAGGGGTCAGGTACCGCATAAGCTTGTTCATTGAAAAATCCTCCTACTATTCTCACTTTTTTCAAGTTTATCACAAATTCATAAATAAACCAATAGAAATTAGTTCGAGTTTCTAGGTGTCAAATGATTGGAAACTTGCGGAATCAATGTATAATGTGTGGTTATTCAGGGCTATCAGCCTATCGGACGACTTCCTTGCTTTTCGGAGTGAAGAAATGTAGCAAGTCCTGGTTTTGTGCTCCTAGTGCAGATTGGCGACTTTCAATATACTTTGCAATAAACTCACGTGGGTGAGTTACATCCTCTGTCGCAGGCGGTTTGAAAGGTACTTCGTTTGCTATAGCAAGAAATTCACGCGCTGCTATCTTTCTTATGCGGATAGGTTTATTGGTATGGTGTATTAGTGTGGTAAAATCTTTTATTAGTGCGTCATTTGGCGCATTTATAGGGTAGCCTCGTGAGATTAAGGCGATATTATGATCAAAGAATGGTGCAATCGAAATAATCTCTCCAGTATCACTATTGCGTATAATTCCGAAGTTGTACTCATGCCTATCCATGTTGTATATTAAACCGTCAAAATAACACATCAAGACATATTGTTCGGCAATCGTTTCGCTTATCTGCTTTAACGCTTCATATATCTTAATGTAATCAGAAGTATCGCCAATTATCGAAGCAGCAGGCTCGAAGTTCGTACTGGCGCTATCTGTAAAGTCGCAGTTCTTTATAAACTTGTCTGCAACTTCATACTCTGCCATCGGGAAACCGAGTGTTTTTCCGACATAATATGCCATCAACTCAGAGAAAAGCTCCTCATTGCGTCCAGCTTTATACATCCACCATTTACCATCTTCAAGCCTCCAACACTTTTCAAAGCTACCAATGTTTGTCAGCTCGGGTGTTTTACTTGGCGGTTGGTCAAATGAATTTACATCACCTGTAAGTGCAAGCATATCAAACATATTTCCCTTGAAGCGGACATCATCATATTTTGTAGCTTCATCATCTATTGGTTTTACCCAATAATTATCGGTTATAGTGACTGCATTAACTGCCATTACAGTAGTAAAGTCATCCTTGCTCTCAAGGCGCAAAGCACGTTTGAGGATTCGAGAGTTTGTGCGGTGATTATCTATCGCTCTGGATTCAAGCCATGTCTGAATATCGCCTGTTCTTTTCAAAAACAACGGAAGTCTCTTGGAATCGAGGACCCCAAAATTGCCGTTAGCAACTTTTCCAATCGGCGTATCTTTTGATAGCAATAATAAATCTTGCATAAGATTTTTATCCTTTCTCTGTTTCACAGATATACTGTACCATTTGAGCATAAAATGTGCAACAAAAAAGCGACTGTAAACATCTTAGTGTAAAATTTCAGTAGGAGAACTTCTTAGTATAGCCTACCCAATTGAAGATATCGAATGTACAGTATGTTGTTTAAATATTGTATTGAAGTAACCAAACCAGTGCCGTGCACTGGT
>WQWL01000158.1 GCA_009785345.1 Oscillospiraceae bacterium | reverse complement strand
TTTTGCTGCCATGCGGCACATAAAAACCTTGAAAGGCACAAGCATTACTGCGGTTTTTCTGCACCACCTGACAACAAAAATCCTAAGGCAAATTTGCACAACTTATTTCCGGACAGTTCCTAACCGGGGAATGTGAAGATTTTCGTAAGGGATGATCATTATGATGGATTTATTACGTTCACTAATTTATTATGTCAGTATATTCTACATATCGTACCTAGTAGTTTTTGCAGCATTTTCATTTTTTGCTGTACTAATGGGTGCGCTAAGGCTATACGCAGATGACCGTATCATTATGCTTAAAAACAAGGTTACTCATGACGACTTGCCCGTATCACTCCTTGTTCCGGCATATAATGAATCTGTTACAATTATAAAATGTATAAATTCCCTCTTAGAACTGGATTATCAGGAATATGAAATCATTGTTATTGATGATGGCTCAACAGATGATACTGCGAGTAAAGTAATCGATACATATGATATGAAATATGTTAATCGTCCTATAAACTTTCAATTAGAGTGCCAGCCGGAAATAGCTATATATGAAAATTTAGTAAACGGTGTTAGCCTGACTCTTATAAGAAAAGTAAATGGCGGTAAGGGAGATTCACTTAACATGGGTATAAACGCTTGCAGAAACCCATATTTCATTTGCATGGATGCGGACTCTAACTTAAAAAATGATTCCCTAAAAGAAATTGTTGCTCCGCTATTCGAAGATGATTCAGTCGTAGCTGTCGGCGGAATGATTATGATATCACAATGTGTACGTACAGGAGAAAAAGGAGAAGAAGCACGCTATTATTTGCCACCTAATCTATTTGTCTGTATGCAGTCTGTAGAATATAATCGTTCATTCCTTGCAAGCCGTATTTTAATGGATACATTTAATGGAAATCTAATAATATCCGGTGCTTTTGGACTATTCAAAACATCGACAGTTATTGCTGCAGGTGGTTATAGCTCCAAGAACATTGGCGAAGACATGGAACTCGTACTAAAATTACACGGTTTCTGCCGCAATAACGATATGGATTATCAAATACGTTATCAACCAAGTGCAATATGCATGACTCAAGCACCTACAAGATTTAGAGACCTGAAAACACAACGCCGCAGATGGCATGTGGGACTATTTCAAAGTATGTTTGCACATCGACGGATTATGTTTAATCTGAGATTTGGACTTGTCAGCTTCTTCTCATATCTATACTATTTTGCATATGAGCTAATAGCACCGATTCTTGAGGTATTAGGGATTGTTTTTGTTGTATTGGCAGCATATCTGGATATATTAAATGTTGAGTATATGATAGTGTTTTTCATTTTGTACACGATATACGGGTCTATTATAAGTTTGAGTACGTTCTCTCAGCAAATGTACATTCAGAAATTCAAGATATCACTCTTTGATATGATAAAAACATTGTTATTATGCATACTGGAATTTGCGTTTTTTAGATATGTTCTCGTTATAATACGACTGATTGCATTTATACGATACAAGAAACTCAAAAGCGACTGGACAAAAATCAAGCGCGTATAATTTTTACATTATGACTTCGCGATACATTGCGGAAGCATCTTCCTTTTTTGCATGCTCCGAAATGGTTAACACTTCTACCTTTAGCGTTCTTTGACCAAAATGAATCTCAATGATATCACCGGGCTTAACGCTATATGATGCCTTTACAGTACGCCCATTGACACTAATGCGCTCACCATCACAAGCCTCATTAGCAACGGTGCGACGCTTTATAAGACGCGAAACCTTCAAAAACTTATCAATTCGCATAAATTATATTTCCTCCAATTTTACATACAATACAGCGGTGTGGAAAACCACACCGCTATTTGTACAAAATATTGTTAACTTACTTCGCAACAGCATCCTTAAGAGCTTTACCAGCTTTGAAAACTGGAGTTCTTGTTGCAGGAATGTTGATTGGTTCTTTTGTTTTTGGGTTACGACCTACGCGAGCTGCGCGATCTTTAACGTCAAAAATGCCGAAACCAACGAGTTGAACTTTGTTGCCGCTTTTTAGTGAGCATGTGATTGCGTCTACTGTTGCTGCAAGTGCACTTTCGCTATCTTTTTTTGATAGACCTGATTTTTCTGCAATTGCATTGATTAGTTCTGTTTTGTTCATTAGTGTTTTTCCTCCAAAAATTTATGTGTTATTTTTTCTATATATTAAAGAAGTAATACTTCTCTAACTAGCATTGTTTTGTGCCTTTACTGTTTGATATAGGGTTTCCATTTCATCTAAAGACATATCTTCAAGTTTATTACCTTGCTGTACCGCCATGTTTTCCATGCGCGTAAAACGCTCTATGAATTTTGTGCTCGCATTATTTAAGGCATCTTCTGGATCAATATCGAAGAATCTTGCTACATTCACAGCGGAGAAGATAAGGTCACCCAATTCTTCTTCAATATTGCCATTTGTACAGATAGCATCATCAAGCTCTATGAGTTCTGTGCGCAAAGCGTCTGTCGCACCGGAATAATCCGGCCAATCGAACCCTACCTTTGCAGCCTTCTTTTGAATCTTTTCTGCTCTCCATAAAGCAGGGAGGCTGCTCGCAACTGAACTCATTGCCTCAGATGTAGTTTTATGATGCTTTTCCTTGCGTTTCATCTCATCCCAGAAAGCAAGATAGTCATCACCGGTTTCTACTTTGACCTCTCCAAACACGTGAGGATGGCGACTGATGAGTTTTTTGCATGTAGCATCTGCAATGTCATCGAGCGTAAACTCATTAGCTCTCTCTGCGATATCTGCATGAAAAACGACCTGCATTAAAACGTCTCCGAGCTCTTCGATTAAATGCTCGGCATTTTTGCTATCAATGGCTTCCACGGCTTCATATGCTTCCTCAAGCATATTGCGTCTAATGCTCTCGTGGGTCTGCTCACGATCCCATGGACAACCATCTGGACTACATAACAAACGCATGAGTTCTCTAAGGTCGGCTACATCATAACTAAGTTTGCTTACAAAATCTAACATACTTTTCTTCTTTCCGCAAGCTTATTTTGCAATATTTTTCGATATTCCTTGATAAATTTGCATAAAATCAAGCTTTTTATAAAATTTGCGTGAAAATCATGAGAAATCCTTGATAATGCATGGATTTTAGCAAGAGAAGAGTGCCTCTAATAAGCTCATCTGACCCTCAATAATCTCGCTATTTTTTCACCCTTTGGAACATGTGCTAAATCCTCTTTCGTAATGACTTTTGTGAATATAACGAAGACAATGTAAACTAGTGCACAGACGATGAGGGCGATAAATAGATAGAAAATGGTTGCGACTTGCCCTGTTCCAAGCGTTCCATATCCGAGTTGGCGAACACCTGTGTATGCAGCGAACCCGACCAGCCCCATGATGAGCGAACATATCAATGGCTTTATGAATACACTTCTTAGCTTTGTAAGTTGTTTAACTCGTACTTTTATAAATGCCAGATTTAACATGGAAATTATAATAAAGCAAATTAATGTTCCAATTGGAGACGCAATTACAGCAATATTTGGATTTCCTGAAAGAACGTAGACAACGACGAAGCGTACGGCTGCTCCTATGGGGAAAGTAATTAATGCCACACGCTCATGTCCATTAGCTTGTAGGATTGACGAAGTTATAAACTGGAGGCATACGAAGAAAGAAGCAGCCCCTAAAAGTGTAAGCATTGTTGAAGCAAACTGTAAGTCATAATCATAAAGTGCAATCAACAAAGGCTTTGAAAGAGTCATGAGAATGAATGCAGCGGGCATGGCAACTAAATTAACAAGTTTCAATGAAGTTTGCATAATAGCATTGGCTTGAAGATATTGCTTACGTGCAAGAGCAGCTGCAATGGCCGGTATGATTGTAATTGAAATAGGCACAGCTATTGCTTGCGGAATCGTAAATAATGAAAATCCAAGTGCATAAACACCCCAAGCAGCACTTGCTTCTATTTGGGTGTATCCCAATGCAGACTGAAGTCTGTGAAGGATAATAGCATTATCAACAAGTCCCATAGCAGCCATAAAAGAAGCACTGAGAGTTATAGGTATACTAACCTTTACAATCTGCTTTAATATATGAAGTCGACGGGGGGGTTCAGCTTTATTGGTATTGATATGCGACGGATGTGACCTGTTAATTTTCCTGTTATAAAAGATTAATAGCGGTATACATAAGCCTAAACCAACAGTTACACCTGTTATCGCCCCTGCAGAAACAATATCTGAAGAATAATTCAAGCTAACTAACCACAAAGCAACAGCAATTCCAATTACAACCTTACATGTCACTTCAAAAATTTGAGAAATAGCTGTAGGAATCATATTTTCATGTCCTTGTGCATATCCTCTATATACTGAAATAATACAGGAGAAAAATGTTGCCGGAGCCAGAACCATAATTCCGGGAGCAGCAAGTGGTCCACCTAGAAGTTCCGCTAAATCTTCGGCAAAAAAGAACATCACAAGCATAGCAATCACACCCACAATAGAAAAAGCGGGCAATGCTACTGAGAAATATCGACGTACGAGTGTAGTATCACCTTTGGCATTTGCAGATGAAACAAGGCGAGATAGTGCAACAGGGATACCGGCAGTCGACAGCGCAAGAATAAGTCCAAACACATTATACGTAGTTTGGAAAGCGCCACGGCCGGGAGAATCAAGAATGTTGAAAAGAGGGAGTTTATATAGTGTGCTAATGACTCTTACCGTAAGTGAGACAACGGTTAAAATTGTAGCGCCTTTTATAAAGCTTTGCTTAGTTTGCTCACGCATAAAAACAACCATGCCTTTCGGTAATACTGAGTTATTAATTAGCTAATTATGTTTTAATTGAATAATAATTTCAGCTATGTGTTTACATAAGTAATGTGTATAACCATGTGGAAAGTGTGCAAAACCCCTGATATTTCAGAAAACCTTGTGAATTACAGTTGACATATTACAACTGAGAAATATAAATTAATTTGTGAACATTTTTTTATCTTGTCTTAATTGTACCAGACGAACTATCACGGGACTGAGAATTAAGTTAACTGCAAATTCAATAGGAAAATTAATTCCAACTAATCCTAAGAAAATGATTGATGCAGAGTCGGCAAACCCGAAAAATACACCAAATTCCATGACTAATGGAATGAAGAAAATATAAAGACCAAGTACAAATATACCTGTATTGACTATCGGGGCAACTATGGCTGCGGAGATTACAGCAAGCGTCTTATTTCTATTTGCAAACAATTTGTAAACGAAACCTGCGGACAATCCAAATAAGATACCTCTTGCAAGTATTACGATAATTGTTGCTAGTGGATCAAAAGCCAAAAATATTGCAGCATCAGTGACAAGCACGATAAATCCGAATACTAATCCAAGCCATGCCCCTGCGAGTGGAGATATAAGGGCAGCACCGATAACAACGGGAATTAAGATTAGATTAAGTCTAAAAGGATAAACCGGAATTAGCCATGCAAGAAGTTGCAGTACTACGACGATTGCGGTAAGTAATGCTAATAATACCAGTTTGCGAGTGTCGAATTTTTTGTTGGTAGCAGCTGTAGTCATATTTATGATAATTCCTTTCGTAATGCTCGTAATGCTCTGAGAGCAATATAAGGGTCTGTTACTAAATAAACTTGACATCTTGCCTTGTCTTTTTGCCGCCATGCTACGCGGTAAAACCTTGAAAGGCCACAGGCATTACTGCGGTTTTCCCACGTAGCCTGGACAACAAAAAT
>WQWL01000157.1 GCA_009785345.1 Oscillospiraceae bacterium | reverse complement strand
GCTTTTCATAGACTGTTTGACATTACCAATCATATTATATGTATCTATTATTATGTGCCATTGCAGCGAAGAATCTCTTTGTCTTTGTCAATAGTTGGTTGATTTGAAAAAGATTCTTCGCCATTTCATGTGCTGAAAAAATTTGTCTATCTCAGCTCGACTTCTTTGCCGGGTTCAATGATAAGGCGGTTGGGTGCATTGAACTGTTCAGCCATCTCTCTATCGAACAATTCGCCTGGCTTTAAATGAACCGGTACATTGTGTTTAGCTCCAATGATTTTAGCACATTCGGCAGCTTCTTCTAAATCCATATTATAAAAGCCATCGGCACACAGAAATGCATAGTCAAGATTTCTCTCTGCAAATGTTGACATCTGTGGTGTTGTTGAAGTATCTCCACAAAAATAAAGCTTAAGATTATCGATTGTGATAATAAACCCTACAGAATCATCAACAGAGTGTCCTTGATTGTATCCTGCTTCAACAGCCTCTATTTCAATACCATGTATGAGGAATGAGTTATGTTTGCCACCTGCCAGAGCTTCAACATTTGAAATAATACGGCATTCGTATTTTTGTGTAATGAGACCTATTTGATTGTGATCATCATGTTGGTGTGTAACAAGAATTATGTCTGCAGGCAAATCATATCCTTCACCAATGAATGGGTCAATAAATATTACAGTTCCGCTATCAGAAGTGAGACGAAAGCTTCCATGACCTTGATACAGTAATTTTGGCATAATAATAACCATCCTTTCGTATGACTAGATTTAGTCTAGTGCATTCTTAACAGGATGGTCATTTTGTGTATAAATATATTCAATTTAGTTTGCTTTAGAACAACCACCCTTATACTAATAGTACGTATATAGTGTATAATTCTTTAGCTTTATTCATCGTTATTTTCTAATTCGTCGATTTTACTTCGGATTTTTGCGAGTTCCTCAGGTGTCAAACGATACATGTTCTTTACAATACCAGCTACAGCTGAACCTTGCACTGCTGCAGTTGCATCATTAACGCTACATTTTATTCCACTTTTCAGCTCTTCTCCCAGTGCTTTACCTTTTTCGACAGTAACTTCACCCTTTTTGATGAGCTCTTCATTAATTTCTTTACTTTGCTCGATTGTTAGTGCGCCTTTTTTTACCAAATCGTCCAACAAATCACTTGCAGCTTCCGCTGTTTTTGCAACAGCGCCGACACCGGCTAAAAAGACTTTTTCCAGTGTACTTCTTTCTTTTTCAGACATGATTGACACGCTCCTTTCAAAAGTTTAAAGTGGTAAATTAATTATTTTATTTATCCTTCAGCATGGTCATCATCCACATCAACTTCGTCTATTTCAAGTTCGATTTCGTTATTGCAAGATTTACATGTCACGGCTTCATTTGCAACATCTTCTTCGTCAATCTCAATTTCAGCGTTACATTCAGGACATCTGATATTAATTGTGAATTCAATGTCATCATCATCTTCTTCGGTATCATGATGATCTTCACCTGCATTAAAATCGCAGCAGAAACCACCTTCTTTTGGACAACCTTCATGCTCATATTCATAATCATCGTCGTCATCAAAATCAAAGTCGAAATCGTCATCGTCAAAATCATAATCATCATCGAGTAGGAATTCTTCGACATCTGAGAGGTCATTTGATAATACATCGATTTCCTCGCCGAGATCAAATGCATTTTCGCTTAGTTCGTCAATTTCATCTGCCATATCTCTGAGCGTATCGACGAGGGCAGTGAAAAATTTTCCATGCTCAACATCTTTGATGTTCATTCCTTCAGCTAATCCTTCAAGATATGCAACTCTTTCTTTGATATTCATAATAGTGCTCCTCCAGTTTGTTTAGTTACCGGTACATTGCAAACATAATGTACTAGCTTTTTGTACGTTCCATATATTCGCCGGATCTTGTATCAATGCGGATTTTTTCGCCTTCTTCAATAAATAGCGGTACTTTTACTTCAGCACCGGTTTCTACAATTGCGGGTTTAAGAACATTAGTAGCTGTATCACCTTTAAATCCGGGATCAGTTTCAGTAACAACAAGGTCAACAAAGTTTGGCGGATCAACGTTATAAATCTTACCTTTGTACGAATGAATGTTACATGTCATGTTCTCTTTTACAAACTTAAAGCTATCGCCCATGAGGCTTTTGTCTATCGGCTCAAGTTCATATGTTTCTTGATCCATGAAATAGTACAGGTCGCCATCGTTATAGCTATATTCCATATCACGCCGTTCAACAAATGCATTTTCAAACTTATCAGATGGGTTGAATGTTGTTTCAACTACGCCACCTGTGATAACATTTTTAACTTTTGCACGAACAAAAGCAGCACCTTTTCCGGGCTTAACATGCTGGAACTCAATAACTTGTAGAACTTTACCATCTTGCTCAAAGGTTACACCATTTTTAAAATCTCCAGCTGAAATCACTAATATATTCCTCCTTATGCTAATAGGGGTTAGTATTTTTCTAATTATCGTTTGATTCAAATAATTATATCTAATTTTATCTCAAATTAAGCAATAATGCAAGCAATATTAATAGGGGCTAGGGTTTAAGGGTTAGGGGTTAGTAAAATCTTGTCGTATTTGCACAGCAAAATGCATACGTAACTAAGCCCTAAACCTTAGAAATTGACCCTATAACCCTAAATTATTGTAAGTTCTTTCGACAATTTCGTTATATTTTCAGAACCGTTTTCTGTGATATATATTGTATCTTCGATTCTGACTCCATATTTTCCGGGTATATATATGCCAGGTTCGGCAGAAAGAACAGCTCCGGCAGGTAGTGTATGCTTTGAAAGAGGGGATGCACTGAGGGACTCATGTACTTCAAGACCTTGAGAATGACCAAAGCCATGCCCAAAATAATCACCATAGCCTGCATCTGCGATTACTTTTCTGGCAGCGGCATCAACGTCAAAACCTTTAACTCCGCCATGTATAGCCTTGATTCCAGCTTCCTGTGCTTTTAAAACGATATTATATATGTTGACCATTTCATCATCCGGCTTACCAACACAAAGTGTTCTGGTTGTATCACTACACCATCCGTTAAGTCTCACACCGAAGTCAATAGTTAAAAAGCCATTTGCAATCTTTTCAGTACTTGGAACTCCATGAGGTTTGCTGGAATTTGGACCCGATACGACAATAGGGCTAAATGACATATCGTCAGCACCTTTTTTCAGACATCTATAGATGAGTTCAGCTGCCAAATCTTTCTCTGTCATATCTGTGCTAATGATGGGAAGGATTTCATTAAAAACCTCTTCTGATAATCGCTGTGCCTGTATAATACCCTCAAGGTCAGCACGAGACTTTATTTCGCGTAGGTCATTTATAAGTTTTTGTACAGGAACCAATTCGATATCGAAGATTTTTTGCAAATCCTTATGAGCTGTAAAGGAGACAAGCATATCTTCAAAACCAATAGATTTAATGTTGTTATCTTTTATTGTCTTTTTTATATTGTCAAATGTGGGTTCACTACTTTTGTAGAGTAAAACTTCCGCATCTGTTATAGTTGCCTTTGCAACTTCAATATAACGTGAGTCTGCAAAGTACCATGCGTCTTTTAATGTTATGAATAGCACTCCGGCACTAGATGAAAATCCTGTTGCAAAAAGTCTATCAATATCTTCTGTAATTAGTATAGAGTCGCAATTATATTCGGGCATCGCCTGTCGAATTCTGTCGATATTTGTCATGAAATATAACTCCACTTTCTTTTCATAAATCACTATTAACGATTCATGTCATTGTTCGCCATCTAGATAAAAGGCGAACAATGACAGACTTAAATTATTATTTAACTTTAAACTTATTTTTGCAAAGTGCTCGAAGTGGCACTTCAAAAGCGTACCGTATTGCAAGAAACGGGTTTGAAAAATGTCTCGGTCTTATAACAATTGAAAAAACCCCAGCTTTATTTGCAGCAATTCCATCGGTAACAATTTGATCACCGGCAAGTGCAGAAACTTCTCTACTATAACCTTCTGCTTTCATAGCATCCAGAAGACTTTTTGGAGAGGGTTTGAATGCCTGCATAATATACTTGATACCAACAGAGTCACACATAGGTCCGACACGCTTTTTTCTTGTACTATTTGATATTATGAACAACTCAATTCCGCTGTTTCTAATATCATCAAGCCACTGTACTATGTTGTCGGACAACACGTGCTCATCGTAAGCAGCTAGCGTGTTGTCCAAATCTAACATCAAAAACTTAACTCCCAGTTTGTCAAGAAATTCCGCAGATACATCAGTGATGTCGCGAAAGAGATATTGTGGAATAAGTGAAAATCTGGGTCGTTTTGGTTTATTCATAAATCGGATACTTATCGCAAAGTTTACTTACTTCTGCGCGGATATAGTCTGCTTTGTTTTCAAAATCAGATGCCGCTAAGTAAATAAGTTCAGCAACTTTTGTCATATCAGCTTCAACGAAACCACGTGTTGTAACGGCAGGAGTACCAAGACGCATACCGCTGGCTTTGAGTGCAGGTTGTGGGTCATTTGGTATTTTGTTTTTGTTTGTTGTGATATGTACAGAATCAAGAAGTTTCTCTAACTCGTCGCCTGTCATGTTGAATTTTCTGACATCAACAAGCATGAGATGGTTGTCTGTGCCACCTGAGACGAGGTCAAATCCATGGCTCACCAAACCTTCTGCAAGTGCTTTTGAATTTGCTAAGACCTGGCGTTGGTACTCTTTGAATTCAGGTTTAAGGGCTTCGCCAAAAGCAACAGCTTTTGCAGCGATAACGTGCATCAAAGGACCGCCTTGTGCACCCGGGAATACGGCGGAGTTAATTTTTTTGGCTATTGCTTCGTCATTTGTTAGTAGAATACCACCACGTGGACCACGTAGAGTTTTGTGTGTAGTACTTGATACGATATCGGCATATGGGATAGGGCTTTGGTGTAAGCCTGCAGCGACGAGACCAGCAATATGCGCCATGTCAACGAACAGATATGCGCCGACTTCTTTTGCTATTTCAGAAAACTTTTTAAAATCAATGTTTCTCGGAAATGCAGATGCACCCGCAATAATCATTTTGGGTTTGCATTCTTTAGCTTTCTTTAAAACATCGTCATAATCAATTACATTTGTGTCATCGGTAATGCCGTATGCAACTACATTGTAATATTTGCCAGAGAAGTTAGCAGGATGACCATGTGTAAGGTGACCACCGTGGTCAAGGTTCATTCCAAGTATTGTGTCACCCGGATTTGTCAGAACCATAAATGCAGCGTAGTTAGCTGATGCACCAGAATGTGGTTGTACGTTAGCATAGTTTGCACCGAATAGCTTCTTTAGGCGCTCGATTGCAATTTCTTCAACTATATCTACATCTTCACAGCCACCGTAAAAACGGCGTCCGGGATATCCTTCAGCATATTTGTTAGTGAGCACGCTCCCTTGGGCGAGCATAACTTCTTCACTTACAATGTTTTCTGATGCAATGAGTTCGATGTTTCTACGTTGTCGGTTGAATTCCTTTTCAATTGCGCTTCCAACTTCTGGATCATACTTTGATATTGCGGACATACATTCTTTAATCACAGACTTTCCTCCTAAAAATTTTACTGTCAATCATTATATATAAATGCGATGTGAAATTCAATACAAATATAGTATTATCAGTTCTTAGTGTAAAATTTCAGTAGGAGAACTTCTTAGTATAGCCTACCCAATTGAAGATATCGAATGTACAGTATGTTGTTTAAATATTGTATTGAAGTAACCAAACCAGTGCCGTGCACTGGTG
>WQWL01000156.1 GCA_009785345.1 Oscillospiraceae bacterium | reverse complement strand
TTATCCAACCTACCCAAAAACTCTATATTACCGTCAGGCAACCAACGTGCTAAATCTCCGGTTCGGTACATACGTGTTCCAGGAACAAATGGATTTGCAACGAATTTCTCCGCCGTCAGTTCTGGACGATTCAGATATCCACGCGCCAAACCGTCTCCGCCTATACATAACTCGCCTGGTACACCTATGGGGGTAAGTCTATCGCCAACACCCAAGATATATACCTGATAGTTCGTTAAGGGCTTCCCAATCGGGATAGAGAGATTATCATTCACGATCGTGGTGTACTTGGTTGCAAATACTGTGGCCTCTGTCGGACCATATATATTTTCTAAGCTACTTGTGCTGAAATATTTATGAAACATACTAGCTGTATCTCGTTTCAAAATTTCGCCGCACGAAAGCACATACTCTAATGTTTTCGGTATATCATCTAAATTGCTTTTTAGATATTCTAAAAACATGTGTAACACAGAAGGTACAAAATTGATGTGAGTAACATCACTATAAGATATTGCGTGTAGAATTTTGCTTGGTAATTTTTCATGTCCTGGCTTCAGTATAATCAGCTTTCCTCCGGTGATAAGCCATCCAAAAATTTCCGACACGGAGACATCAAATATATATGTTGTTTTAAGGAGATAGCATCCGCTTTCTGTCAGTGGATAGTGCTTTTCCATGTCATACAATAAATTCACTACACTCCCATGCTCCACCATAACCCCCTTAGGCTTGCCGGTAGAACCCGAAGTATATATAACATAGGCTAAATCACTGGAATTGTTGAATGACTTTAAGTTTACGACATTTCCTGCACCGCCATCATAAATCCACGATTCATTCAAATTGATTCTCTCGCTGCCATACTTAGATTTGTCGTGCAGATGCGTTTGAGTTAACAATATTTCCACACCACTGTCCACAAGCATAAATTTAATTCTTTCAGATGGGTATTCAGGGTCAATGGGCAAATATGCTCCACCTGCCTTAAGGATACCCAGTATCCCAATGATCATCTCGAATGAGCGTTCTACCATCAAACCAACGATGCTATCTGGGGTTACGCCTTTGGTTCTCAACATATGTGCTAACTGATTAGCTTTTGCGTTTAGCTCACCATAAGACAAATTTTCCTCTCCTAAAACCAGTGCAATTTTGTCAGGCAGTCTTTCCACCTGCTCCTCAAACAGTTGGTGGAGTGTTTTGTCCCTTGGATACTCTGCGTATGTGTCGTTGAAGTCTGTCAATATCTGTGTACGCTCTTCCGGCAAAAGTACATCAATTTCGTTAATCTTTTTATCAGGATTTTTCGCTATTTCTGTTATTATCAATTCCAGGCGCTTCATTATAAATTCAGCATCCACTTTTCCATACACTCTTGGATCATACTTCAAATTAACATGAAATGCATCCGTAAAATTTGATACCACAGTTAATCCATAGTTCGTCTGTTCCCTGTGATCAGACATTACAATATCATAGCTGGGGCTTCCTAGCTCCATTTCTTCGACGACAGGTTCGCCTACATAGTAATTTTCAAATATAAACAAAGTGTCGAACAAATGGCGACCGAGAGTACTTTCGTTTTGCACTTCAGCAAGAGGACAATAATCATGCTCGTTACTTTCTATTCCTTGCTTATGTACAACATGCAATAATTCTCTAATTGTAGATGTTGCAGCAACCTGGATACGCATCGGAACTGTGTTTATAAATAAACCGACGATACTATCAACGCCTTTTATAGGCACATTCCTGCCCGAAACTACCTTCCCGAACACAACATCTTCACACTGATTATACTTTTGTAAAACAATCGCCCAAGCTGCTTCAGCTATGTTATTTAGAGTGATTTTTTCCTCCTGAGCCAATGACTGAAGTCTTTTACTAACCTCTCTATTTATATCCATGTCAACCTGTTCTACTTCACTATCTGTGTCTTCGGCTCCCGTGGACAATATTACCGCAGCTTCATCATATCCATCCAGCAACCGCCTCCAATATCTCAATCCCTGATCCTTGTCTTTTTGCTCAAGAATTTGAATATATTCCTGATAGCTGCCTCTCATATCTCTTTCCTGCGTCAATGCAATTTTAAGCGTATCATAATTTGAACCAGACAACAGTTTATCGTAACATTTGAGAAAATCCGCAAGCAATAGTGGCACACACCAACCATCCATTATGATATGTTGTACCGTCCAAATAATGACACTTTCACCGGCGTTTAAATGAATTACACCTACGCGTAGCAGACTATCTTCCTTTAAGTTAAATCCACGTAACATATCCGCACGCTTATACGACTCAACATCAGCTCTGGTCTTTGCATATTCTACCGTCAATTCTACTTCCCTATCACGTAATATTGCTTGCCACGACTGCCCAGATTTTGTTGTAACAAAAGCTGTGCGCAAAACCTCGTGTTTTGTCGTCAAAAGTGCTAAACTTTGCCTCACCATCTCAATATCTAGAGCTCCATTATACTTATACACGAATTGAAGCACATATTCCGTTGAATCCTCATTGAGCAACTTGTGAAACATCATCCCCTGTTGCATCGGTGTTAGTCCATATATTTTCTCTACATTTTGTTTGGACATCTTTACTTCCTCCTGATATTAAGCATGTATAATGTGTTTGAAATAAGTGGTTAGTTTCTTCGCATGACGAAACAAAATCGCACGGGAGTATCTGTGGTATTTCAAGCTCTTTTACCGAAGATAGGTGTAGAAGATATGACCAAATATTTCTAAAATTCGTCTAGTATTTCTTCAAGCTCATTCTGTGACAGCTTGTCACTGGTCTGACCAAAATCTGAAGAGGTCCTTACTACGTTTTCTTGCATCACACACGTATCCGCCACATTATTCAACGCATCTTTGTACATATTCATAAACAAATGCGCATCTTTGCCTGTCAGCCTATCTTTTCTATAATTGAGACCTATGTTTAATTTCCCCTCATTTGTAATGCAATTTATTACAAATGTGCTCTTCTGTATGTTTTCCGTGGCAATGCTTCTGCCTGGACTATATTTTGATGATTCCAATACAGCGTTATCAAAACTCACCACGCCAGTTACATCACCAAGATAATTGAACTCTATGTCCGATTCTACATGTTCAAGTACCATTCCAGATAGATACTTCAACACACCATACCCCATTCCCTTGTTGGGCACCCTGCGCAACATCTCTTTTGTCTCAATAATAGTTTTTATCACATCGCCACTTGATTCTAACATTACTGGATAAACACTTGTAAACCAGCCCATAGTTCTGTCTATTGCTATTGGCTTGTGTATTGATTCACGACCATGACCTTCTAAGTCAACGCTAATTTTAGTCTGACCCGTAAAGCTGCGCATAGCAAGTCCGAGTCCACTAAGCAAAAGATCATTTATTTCTGTACCAAACGCCCTAATCGACTGGTGAAGAAGTTTTTTTGTATCTTCTTTATTAAGTGTAACATCAATGCGCCCAGTGCCCTCTTCGCCTGTGTCAAGCCTTTTTATCCGACATCCAGATGCCGATGCAGCTATACCTCGCCAATACGAAGCTTCCTGCTGTAGATGTCCGCTATCAGCGTACTCAAGTAGCGCTTCGCCCCAAGTTTTATAAGACGCTGTCTTTTCGCTGAAGTAAATTTTATCACCAGACAGGCACTGCCTTAACCCAATATTTAGGTCTTCAATAAAGATACGCCAGGAAACACCATCAACTGCTAAGTGATGGATGCACACCATCAGATGGTCGCCATCGTCCGTCCTGAACAGGCCAGCTTTCATAATAGGACCTTTTGAAATATTGAGACTTGCTTGCAACTCATTATTTCGCTCTTCTATTTCGATTTCCAACATCTTTTCACTTAGCTCAGTACCACAGTAATCATATTCATACAATTGACAGCCTGCGCACTCTTTAAAACTCAACAATTCTTGCACATCGTCTCGGTATATAGATCGAAGCACATCATGATGTATTACAATTGAATCAAGAACTTTTAAAATTTTCTTTGCATCTATACGTCGCAGCAATTTCAAAACAATTGCTTGGTTAAAGTGGCTCGGACTTTTATAGTTCGACATGAGAAACCAATTTTGAATTGGAGTTAATGGAAAAGTGCCTACCACTTCGCCTTGTTCATACAACATTTCCTTGTCGCGTTCCATAACAAATGCACTCACCATATTCAAAGTAGGTTTAGACAACATGTTGTAGAGGTCTAATTCATAGCCAGCTTCACGCATCTTTGAAATTATGCGTATCGCCTTTATGGAATCACCACCCAATTCAAAGAAATTGTCATTTATCCCTACTTTTTCACAACCTAACACCTCACACCATACCTGTGCCAAAATCTCTTCCACACTATCTCTTGGTGCAACATACTCGTTTTGAACCCCACTTTCCGGCTCGGGCAAAGCCTTTCTATCTACCTTCCCGCTAGGTGTCAGCGGCAACGTGCCCAACTGCACAAAGTACGATGGCATCATGTAATCCGGCAGGCTTGCAGATAGTTGTTTGCGCAGTTCACTTACTTGAATATTGCTATCAGAGACTATGTAGGCACACAGGTATCTATCACCTAATTTATCCTCCCTTACCACTACTGTCGCTTCTTTTACATCCTCATCTTCAAGTAGACGGCGCTCTATCTCTCCTAACTCTATTCTAAAGCCACGAACTTTTACCTGATTGTCTATCCTTCCTAAAAACTCTATATTACCGTCAGGCAACCAACGTGCTAAATCTCCAGTACGATACATCCGTGTTCCCGGAGCAAATGGATTCGAAATGAATTTCTCCGCTGTCAATTCCAGACGATTCAGATATCCGCGTGCCAAACCATCGCCACTTATACAAAGCTCACCGGGCACTCCTATAGGAGAAAGTTTGTTATCGGAAATTAGTATGTATGTTTGGTAGTTTGTTAAAGGTTTTCCGATTGGGACAGACAGATTTTTCTCATTAATGACTGTTGTATACCTAGCTGTAAATACGGTTGCTTCAGTCGGACCATATAGGTTTTCCATTATACCCATCTTAGAAAGTTTGTAATATGCGCTTGCCGCACCTTGATTTAAGATTTCTCCTGCCGCAAACACATATTTCAATGTCCGCAAACCATTGCCAGGAGTATCCTTTGCTTCGTCCAAGAAAACATTTAGCACTGATGGCACAAAATTGATGTGAGTGACACCACCTTCATGTATTGCTTCTATTATTTTTTCGGGCTTTTTTTCATACCCTGGCTTCAATATAATCAGCTTTCCTCCAGCAATAAACCACCCAAAAATTTCCGACACAGAGACATCAAATATATATGTTGTTTTAAGGAGATAGCATCCATTTTCTGTCAGCGGATAATGCTTTTCCATATCATGCAATAAATTCACCACACTTTTATGCTCTACGGTAACCCCCTTAGGTCTGCCCGTAGAACCTGAGGTATATATCACATAAGCCAAATCGCTAGAGCTATTGAGCGATTTTAAGTTTAAGGTATTTCCTGTGCCACCATCATAAATACATGATTCGTCCAGATTGATTCTCTCGCCGCCATAATCAGCTTTGTCATACAAATGAGTTTGCGTTAGTAGGATTTCAGTACCACTGTCATTAAGCATAAATTCTATTCTGTTTTCTGGATATTCAGGATCAATAGGCAAATATGCTCCCCCAGCCTTGAGGATACCCAATATTCCTATAATCATCTCGAAGGAACGCTCTGTCATTATAGCAACTATACTATCCGCCTTTACTCCTCTATCCCTTAACAGCCATGCAAGCTGATTAGAGCGTTTGTTCAATTCATCATATGTCATACCTGAGCCGTTAAAC
>WQWL01000155.1 GCA_009785345.1 Oscillospiraceae bacterium | reverse complement strand
TTTCAATACAACCACCCCTGCAATATTACTATGTTCACTGCTTATTATTTTTTCAATTTCTTTCATCTTTATTTAACTACCCCTAGGCACCCTTGAATCCAATACGCTTATAATGCTCCATTCACCATCTAGACGTATTAAATTTATTATATCTGTACATACAGAAGTATTGAAACAAAGTCTCACACGGGCAACAGCCACATCGTTACTAATCAAATCAATAGCTAGTATTTCATCGCATCTAACAAACCCAAGAATTTCACTATTAGGGCTAAATGAGCTTATAATCTCCACGAAAGTATCTTTATCAATATCTTCTAAATTTCCATTTTCATCATGACTATAAAAATGTGCAGCCTCATGAATCAAGCTAGATAACTCCTTGGTATCGACCTCATAGAACGCATTAAAATACCTATTGAGAATTTCCTCTATTTGTATTGTGCTTCCACAATGGTCATGCTTTTCGCATTTGTTCATTCCTGTTCCTCCGTTATTTTGTAGTATATCTGTCGCATAATTTTCAAAGTCATTATTAATTAAAAAGGATTCGTTTTAAACCAGTTTTTTTCAATCCAGTATTTCTTATCGCTTGATGTTGTTTCATCCTCACTTTTTAGCATACTGCGGCGAAAGTAAAACATGACTCTAGTAATTAAGTAAGGGGAATGCCTTTTGCCGGAGTTAATGTCATGATAAAAGCGTTTTGCAGCATTTTTTATTTTTTTCTCAAACTTTGCCCTGCGTTTTGGGTTCATTGTTTTAAAACTTATTGCATACATAGCAATTCCAAGCGAAAAGATTCTGTTTATACCCCAATATTTCAGGCATGTAATTATTGTTTTCATCGCTGCTTTTGTTCCCGCTCCTGCCGTGGTTGATAAAACAAAAGCTTTTTTAGCGAACATTTCCGGTAGTGCTCTATGAACAATAAACAAAAACGAGTAATGATCAAAAAATGCCTTTACCGAACCGGTGGCTTGTAAAACATAAACAGGTGTCGTGACAATCAATGCGTCAGCATTAATGATAGATTCCAAAATTGGTAACGTATATTCTGAATGCGGACATAGCTTTTCATCTTTTTCCAAGCATAAAAAGCATCCCCTACAAAACTCCGGCAGATCTTGCGGAAGGAATATTTCTGCAAACTCAACACTACCGCAAGCCAACATTTCATTTTTGAAAACCTGCGTTGCTTCGTATGTATTTCCTTTTCGTGGACTTCCATTAATAACTACAATTTTCATAGCTTACTATTTAGATGTGCCCTTTCAATTATACTATACCGGTAGTTTGTCGATAATGGCTTGCTCATCATTAACAAGGAAAACACCTGCAATCATAGGTTAGCAAACGTAACTTATCAAGAATAACTCCACCTATTACCTCTGGGCTGATAATGCCTATTTTCTACACTAAAACTACATGTATGCAAATAACGGTTCACTCAAAGCCTTTCTATGCTCAACCTGTCAAGTGCATTGCTTTTGTTACGTCTAGCGGAATGTTGATGTTTAGTGCATGGCAAAATGCAATTATTTGACCAAGATGCATCATTTCATGGCTTTGCAGTGATGAAACATGTTCATTTATGTTTTTACTGTGACCAAACCAGTCAACTTCTTCCGTTCCAATGCATTTTTCTAAAATTTGCTCCATCCTTGCATCAAACTGTGCCATTTGCTTGAGCAATTCAATTTTTGTATCAAAGACAGGTGCATCCCAATCCATGCCCTCTAGTGTCTTCGTTTCAATTGCTTTAAGGAAGCATCTCTGCACCCAAGCCATTTCCACAATCTGATCATATATCGTTACAAAAGTTTTCCTCGGCAACTGCTTGTATAGGTCTTCCTCACTAAGTTGCTCCAAGAATCGTATAGTGTTACCACGAGCATATTTCCAATCAGCCATCTGACCTTTTAACGAGATAATCATGTTTCATTTCCTCCAACCTTTTAAATATTTATTTTGTAAACCACCAAAGTTTACCCGTGTATAAATTTGCTGATTTTCTTATCCTCAGCCGACGGATTAAGTTTCAAAATCTGCTTTCTTATCTTCTCAACAGCTTCATCAGGATTGATATTATCAGTTTTTTCAAATATCTCGTCACCCCAAAAACGCTCTGTTGTACAGTACATAGTAGATGCCATGCCATATTCCTCGCCTTTTTGTGATACTTTGTATCGTCTACCGCAAGGCGAAATAAATAGCTTCATTTGTAATTCTGTCAAGGCTCTGTCAAATACGGATTTATTTTCTCGTGAAAATCCGCCTAACCGTTTAATTTCCTCTACAGCAAGAGTTTCGTTGGTAGATACTACGTCATAAATCCGTTTTGCAAAGTGACTTATCAACCCATTATCATGGGCTTCGTCAAAACTTACACCACCTTGCCTAACAGCTAAAAAGTATGGAAACCACTCTTTAGTGATATATCCGCTTTTCTTGAAAAACAATTTGCCGTAGGTAATGTCGTTGCGTTCTTCTAATACACGGCTGATCCATGCGTTAGGGTCAGTAACGGGGTCGCCTGTGAACCAACGGACAGGTGTTTCATAAGCTAGCTGCTCATTCCATTCAAACTCTAAGATGGCATATATACCTTCGGCATTACTGTTTCCCATACAAAACCCCGCAGTTAGCAAAGTTTCAATAAAATCGTCGTAGTTGTGTATTTTGTTCGTCTCTTGCATATATGCCACCTAACTTTCTGTTCTTGATTCACTTACAATGTGCCTGCGGCGTAGCCGACAGAGTCATCTGCAAATGTTATGGTGTAACGCTCCGTTGTAAAGCGGATAATTAGTAGTTGTGGGTCATCTACACCGCTCCAATGGGTCATATTATCCATAAGCGGAAGCCAGTTTTCTTTTTTGCTTTCAATGTCAGTTAATGCTTCGGCTGTGCCAACAAGATTGATTGTACAATCGCTGGAGTTGATGCACACGCAGGCTTTATTATTCTTGTTAATCCGCTCAAGATATGGTCTGTCAACGGCAGTATTGAATGTCAGCCAATTTATACCGTCAGCTCTTGTAATACAAAACGTAGTGGCAGATGGATAACCGCTTTCATCAATTAATGAAAGTGCGGCATAGCCGTTCATATCGCCTAGTTTGTACTCAGACATTGAGTTTATAAGTTCGTTTGCTCTTTTAATTGTGTTTTGATTCATTTTTCAAAAACCTTTCATAATTTCTATTCAAGATAGTGTATCATCGCAAACAGGACAACTATATGTCTTGTTTGTAGATGCTTATTTGGTACATAGATTTTACTCGTCATTTTTTTGTCTTTTTTGCTCAAGGTAATTATCGCACCTAAACATAACACAATTATGACTATTACAATTGCGCCATTGGGTATTGACCCTAAGTCAATGTCCGTAAAGAAATTAATAAAACCACGCACGAGTCCGACCAATACAGCGCAAGCTATAAGAATAATCGCCTTTGTTTTTTTGCTCATTTTAATTTCCTCATTCATCTTGTTATTTATTTGCTTTCTTAATGTTCAAATAATTGAAATTTTGTTCATCAGCGGTTGCTGAAAGACCTACATGGCGTTATGTTAAATTAGGAATATTGCTCAACCCTATCAGTCCAATCTTTAACCAGTTGACCAAAAAGCGACTCTCTTTCGGCCTGTAGCATATGCCCTGCACAGTCAAGTATTGCGAATGTTGCCCTTGTAAACCTTTCAACAAGTTCATTTGCTATCCTATACCCTGTGATATTGTCCTGTCTTCCTGTCAAAATACATGATGGCTTATCGAAAACTACATTACTTACCGACCTATGAAAATCGTCACTATACCAGTCATTGTAATTTGAGATGAATTCCCCATCTGCAATTTGAAGTGCGGGCGCTATTATTGTTTGCCACTTGTCAAATGTCTGCGGACTGGCAATAACTGTCATGTTCAAGTAGAATTTATCTGTATCAGAACTCATAACTTCCAAGTCCGTTTTCTCCGATTTGTATATAATTTGTTTGTCAGGCAAACATTCATCTTCCCGTGGGTCAATCTGGGGACACAGTAACAACACACCATCTATTCTATGCTCCATTTTACAAATAAGCCCTAACGAAATATAGCCGCCATAAGAGCAACCGGCAAGTAAAAAGTTCTCATCGCCAATTATTGCATCTATGAAATCCATTACTATCTCAAGGATATTATCAGAATTCTTAATCCAACTTGCCGGCGGCGTCTTGCCTCTGCCCGGCAAGTCCAAATAAATTCTACGATACCCTTGTTTTTCATTAAAAATAGGCTCAAAAGGGTCAACCATCATACGATGGTCAACATGGCTACCATGAATAAAAAGTACAGGCTTTCCTTTACCGTATTCTTCATAATACACCGAAATATCACGAACTAAACAAATCATAATTCCATCATGCTCCTCATTTACAAATATCATTTTGTCCACTACTGTTTATCTAACCGCATACACGGACAAATGCTTATTTTCTAATACCCTAGCACTTCATCTACAATAACCACTTTGATTCTCTTCATGTTGGTTCGTTTCCTCTTTCTTCGACGCTTACTTATCTACTGTTTAATTTGTCGTTTGCAAACAACAGCATCGGAGTATACATTACTTTTTGGAGCTGTGGCAATTTTTCATGATGTTTGGGCGTTATTTCATGATGTTCGGGATTAAGGTCGATGCGTCTATATTCTTCATTAAGATAACATACATGATAGGTTTCAATAGTGTCATTATTTTTATATCTTGATATTTGTTCAAATTAGGCATATAATACAAATAAGTAATGCATTGGATTCAATGCAACGCAGAAAGGGGTGCCATTATGGAACTTGCAAAAATAACCACTCGCGGACAGATTACGATTCCTGCTGAAATACGAAAGAAGCTAGGCGTAAAAGACGGAGATAAGGTTCTTTTCATTGAGGACAGAGGGCACATAGTTATTGAAAATGCCGCAATGATTGCTCTTAGAAATGCTCAAAATTCTTTCGTTGGAGAGGCTGAGCGTCTTGGTCTAAAAACAGAACAGGATGTGGTTGATTTAGTCAAAGATACACGTCGCGAGACTTGGGAGAAAACCAATGCGAATTATGATTGACACAAATGTCCTGTTGTCTGCATTGGTATTTCCTAGTGTAAAGATGAATGAGCTAATATACAAAATTGTAACTAAACACACACTTGTTCTTTCTTCATACGTGATTGACGAACTGCTAGAAGTTACACGTCGTAAGTTCAGTGGCAAGATTGAAGTTGTTGACCAACTTCTCAGTCAGCTCCCGTATGAACTAGTTTACACTCCCAAAAATCCAAAACCCGGTCTCTTTGAAATAAGGGACGAAATGGACTATCCTGTTCTATATTCTGCAATTACCGAGGGTGTAGATTTGTTTATCACAGGTGATAGAGATTTTGATGACATAGTATTGGAGCGCCCGGAAATACTCACACCCGCAAAATTTCTTGATCTGTATTAACTCGATATAGCCGCACATCTGATGAGTAAGGCATTGTACCCCACCTATGACTGTGTTTATAGGTGGGGCTTTTTCATACGTGGATCAGAAACTTCCATAACAAGAAGTAACCGAAAATAATCATTTGTTTACCAAAGTGTTTATGTGCGAATACATCACTTTTTGGAGCTGTTGCAATTTTTCATGTTACGACCGGTTGAAAACGGACCACTTAACCGGTTGAAATTGATGCTCCGCTTTATGCCGCGAAAGCTACTTTACAATGAGTGAATGGGCGTGGTAGCCTTTTATTAGGCGTGAGCCATCAAGCCTTACAGGCGACTCGCTCCGCCCATGGATCATATCCACGCACATAGAGGCTCATTGTCAAGTAGACCGTGG
>WQWL01000154.1 GCA_009785345.1 Oscillospiraceae bacterium | reverse complement strand
GTATAATCTCTATTTAGTCGGTAGAACAGTACCAAATCACCGGTTCTGATCATAGGTGACATGTCTGAATCTGTAGTTCGGTGAAAACCATAAACAAAAGTGAATATCAAAAAAAATGCAATGCTGATTAATGCGATTTTGAGAGCTAACCCACCTAGTTCATTCCATACTGATTGTGGTTTTTGCCTTTGCTGAACAGGTGTTTCTTCTGTTGTTATTTGCCTTTGTTGAACAGGCATTTCTTCAGTAGATTTTAGAACATTCGCAATAGGAGTTTCTCTTGCTTCTCTCTTTTTGTTTCTCGCTTCACTTCTTGCTATTTCATTTGTTGCCCTTACTTTTGTGGTGTAGTCATCAATTATCTTTTTGCTGCTTGTATTTTCATTCATGAGTTTGTCAGCTTACTCCTATTTGTTGACTTCCAAGCAAACCAAAAAAGAAATAGCAATGATACCGTGCTACTCATAATTAGTGTTATCCAAAGGGTCGGATTACTGTAGTCGCTCGTCTTTGGCGCAGTTCCGCCTGTTGGTCTGTCTGGTGACGGAGCTGGTGGCGGGGTCGGCACTACAGGCGGGTCCACTTCTGGTGGCACCGGAGTTGGTGGTACAACATCAGGTTGGTGAACAGTACCCTTATAGCTATGGCTATAAACCATCTCTGACACTTTAACACCATCTCTAATATAAGTTATTGTAACTTCAAAGTTATTCGTTACAAGCACGCTAATGGTATATACTTGTCGATCTATTGTATAATAATCCTGATCATCTGTAATACTATTTACTTCATAAACGAAAACTCCCGGCTCAATAAATACTATCGGTCCAATCTGTCCAATACCTGTTCCGGCGATTGTGAAATCATAGCTGACTGAATCGCTACCCATCGGCATGGGAGCAAACTCTGTCACAGGAGTCAATCTATATGTAAAAACCTCGTTTTCCGGGGTGCCTTCTTCAATAGTAAAAATCTGCCTGACCGATAACGTAATATCTGCTTGCTGAACAGCAAATGCTGTCACTTCAAACACTGCGCTTAATAAGCAAGTCAGTATTGCCCCAACTAAAAGGGCACGTAAAACATGTATAATATTTTTTTGTTTAATGATTTTATTCATGATATATCACCTTTTCGCCTTTTCCTACAAACTACAACTATTACCAGCACAACTAGAGCTAGTATCAGTGTCGCTATACTTATTTGTACCAATAGGTCAATCTCAAACCACCAGTTTGTTACTGTATCTATTCTCAAAATCTCCACTACATTATTTGTCTGTTCAGCCGGAAAAGGATTGTCCTGTACTTCACTTGTTATTCTACCAAGTAAGATATCTCGTCCGTTAGTAATCGTTGGTGAACATGTAGAAAGTAAAACTATTCTATCTTCTATTGTCACCGACATATCTGTGCGGGTATGTGTTGCCATTTCTAAAAGCATATCCAAGTATGCCTGTTGTTCTTCAGGAGCTACGATTCTTGCTCTAAATACAGTCGTGTCATACGCATCTGCGTGTACGAAAGCAAAGAACTCTAAGCCACGTTCTTGTCCATCGAAATATAGCATTCCATATCTGCGGGCATCAAAATAACTTTTGTCTTCAAAAAGTTCAAGTTCTCCAAACATTACATAGTTTTCCATATGATGCCCATAAACTATGCTGCTAAAATCTGTGAAGTGTGGAGAGTTGCGGAAATCGAGAAATATTGCGCCGGAAAGAGCGTGCCTGCCTCTTGCATCAGTATTGACATATCTGATATTGTCTTGGCCTTGAACCATTGGATAGTCAATATTTGTCCCATAAACAGTCAACCAAGCGAATACATCCGGGTTGATTGCTTGTAGCTCTGCAAAAGAATCTGCATCGTTTTCTAAATCGGGTCTATATCTCTCATAATTCACAGCACTTGCCGCACCGTGTAGCTGAGAGGAGTCCCACATGGCATAGCTTCCAAATGCAAGCAACAATAAGATTATTACAAGCATACAAAAGTTAACAAAAGCATTTGTTGTTCGTATGGCTCTTCTTCCAATTCTTGTTGCTGCGCTCACGTGGGACTCTCCTTGTTGGTCATTTTGGTGAATTATCTAAATATGTTATTCGCTTAGTTATAGTTTCTTCTGCGAACTTTTACTACAACAAATGTTGTTAGTGCACCGAGTGCAAGAAGAACGATAACGAGGAATGGTAAGTCGTTTACGCTTAGACCTGTAGGTGTTATGAAGTCACGGTTATTTGTAAATACTACCAGGTTGTTTGGCTCACCAACACGCTGTTGACCAGTTGAGAGTACATGTTCATTTGAAACTGAAACCGGACTGTTGTTTGTTGTTACCACTATGCTAGTTGTATAGCCTGTTGCCAGAGTTTCTGTCACTGTGTAGCTTGTTCCGACAGGAGTGTCAACAAAGACCAATCTTTGGTCGTGTCTTAGTCTAAATTGAGTTGCCGCACCGTGTGTGATTACGATATATCTATTACCATTAGGATCTGTACCAGTTATTGGAGGCGATGTAGTGTCTATATTTGCATCAACATCGTTGACCACAGCACCATTTTCCACTATATATGCTCTGAAGTGCGCAGGAGCAGGAGTCACGAGAGATGGTACTGCTATAGTAACGCTAAAATCGAAATATATAGTTCTATTTCCTAGATCGCCTGTAACTGTTTTTCCAACAAATAGTGTTGGATCAACATCCGGATCTGTTGGGTCTGGATATTCCGGAATATTCGGATTAATTGGTGGTGGTGCGTTTGTACGTACAAAATCGTTAGTAAATGTCATCGCAGGCACTTTTCTGCCGGGTGGGGTCATTTCAACAAGTTCGCCATCGTCATATCTTTCTTGGAATATACCAACAGCTTGAACAAATGTTGCACCTGGCACATTTTCATTTGTATTATTGGCTACATGAACTACGATTATATAAGAAGCTTTAGAATATCTTATGAAATCATGGGTATCCTCATCGATATCATCATTTGTATCTTCCTCTTCAGTAATTCTAAATTCAAATACGCCTGCATGGGGGAATGTGACACCTTCAAAAATGTTACCTGTTGCTCTTTCGAATGCTATCACATCGTCGGCATGTGTATTGTCATTATTGTCAGGGTTTGCAGCTGCATCCGTTGATGAGAAGCTTACTGTCAGGTTCTGTAGTACAGGTGGATTTGCAAATGTAGGAGGTGTATTACCATCCACTCTAATCAACTCAGATTCAAAGTTGAATGTTGCACTTGGCGTAGTTGTACCAATCGGCATTCTTAAAAGTTTGTTAATGGACAGTGCTATTGGATTTTCTGCGGTACCCCCAGTGATTGCATCTACTGCCAGCACAGTAATGGCACTTCCAAAACATGCTACAAGTATGAGTACTAGCGCTACAAAGGTTTTTGTTTTTCTTAACATTTTTCATTTCTCCTTATATTTTAGACTGCATTTTAATTTATATATAACGTGAGCAAGTGCGCACGAACATCTTAGATATTTTGCCTTGTATCAATATGATTAACTGCTCATTACTTCAAATTGATATTTACATTTCTTGCAAGCTTTGATTTTTTGTTGATTGCAAAAGTTGCAACACCTACTAATAGAACTAACGTAGATAATAGCAATACCACTCCGGTGTTATCTGAACTTAGCCCGGTAGGAGGTGGTACGAATCTGTCATTTGTAAAATTGAATTCACGCTCAGCTACCATCGGACGTGTACCCGTATCATTACCGGGCACATCAACACCGTAATACTCAGTATCCATAAATGACGCTTCGTAACCCGGGTGCGGTGATTCAACAACTCGCACATAAAGATGGACCGGAATGTTATCAATAGATTTACTTTGTCCATGTCCAAGCCAGAATTCTATAATGCCATAATCATTCACAGTAAGAACACCATCTGGTGGAGCAATCGCATTTATGTTGTCAACAACGCCACCGGTAAAATCAAACTCTGTGCCCGTCGGTAGTAACTCACCATCTGCATCTGTTATATAGAGTGTAAATAGGAACTCTAATGTCAAATTAGCTAACTCACCTGTCACTTCCTTAGAGATTGTCAGTATGGAGTCTGAAATAAAGTTAGCTGCTACATGAGTGTGCGCTGTTATGGCTTGTGGGAAGTTATGATCCGTTTCGTTTCTGAGGAATGTGTAGTCTACAGGATTGCCCTGTTCATCGACTTCTCTCGGCCTTGTCGTAATTCTCCAGTATTCAAAATATTCTTCAGGCAATGCATTAAATGTGACTATTGCACCATCCGGAAGTAATGCACCACTTGGAACCAAATGGTTATTTGTACCGACAATTGCAGAAATTTCTGTTTGACCTTCAACATACCCTCTTCTAATTTCATGAGTCACACGCCACATAGTACCTTCGGCATTAATGTCGTGATTTGTAAAGGCATGAGGTCGGATTGTTGCAAAGGTTTCTGAGTTGGCGGGAACTCTGTCTATGATTATCTCTCCTGAAAGAGTCACTATGTTTGGATCGATGCGAGGTCTTTGTGCAAGTCCCAATTCATTATTGATGCCCAAACCATTGAGCGCTTCGTTATTAGAAAACGTAAATGCAGGTACAATAGTAACTCCATTTAGGTTCGTAAGGTTATCCGGGAATATATAATGCACATACATGCCACCGCCATCATCAGTTGCTATATTGTTTGTAATAGCACCTGCAGTTCCACTAAATATTGCATTTCCTAAAATATGTATACCGCCACCGCGGAATGCTCGATTGCCATCAATACGACCACTATTCATGTCGAATCGTGCGTTTTCTCCACTCACATACACACCGCCACCGCCATTATCAGCGTAGACTCCTGTGGCTATATTGCCGGAAATAGAACTTTCGCCATTCATGGTAAGCCTTACAGGATTTGTCATGTTTTGACCGGTACCGCTAACCCATCCTCCGACCCATACACCACCGCCATTTGTAGCTGTGTTGTCCTCATCTATGGCGACATCGGTCATGGTGAACTCAGCACCATTGCCTCCAACCCATACGCCACCACCATCACCATTAGCTATGTTGCCTGTGATAGTTCCGCCGGTCATGGTGAGTGTTCCACGATCAACAGCATTCGCAGCAGATCCGCCGTTACTTCTGCCAATCCACACACCGCCGCCGTTTAAAGCATCTGTTGCACTATTACCAATTATATCGGTATCCATCATGTTAACCCTTGCGTTAACGCTGATCCACAAACCACCGCCACCATGAGTAACACCGGTGCCGATTGCATCATTGTTTTTTATTGTGCCGCCAGTAATGTTGAAGGTAGAATTAGGAGCCGATCCATTGATACGTATACCGCCACCTTCATTAGCCGTATTATTACTAATTTCACCACCGGTCATATTAAAATGCACCACGTTTTGCAATACATTACCTAGTGATACACCGCCGCCACGAGCGATGACTTGACCTGATGCATCATATCGGTTATTTCTAATCGCGCCTCCGTACATGTTGAAGTTTCCGCCTTCTACATGTACACCGCCACCTTGCTGAGCATGGTTGTTTTCAATAGTCGTTCTGTCATTGCCATCATCCATGTTAAAAATGCCACCGACTCCAACAAACACACCACCGCCACTGTTAGCCGCTGTATTATTTTCGATTGAGCCCCTTATTAAGCGCAAGGTACTACGGAAGGCACCACCTGTCCCACTTACCCATACTCCACCGCCATTATTGGTTGACTCGTTACTATGTATAGATGAGCCATATAAATCTATTGTGAGGGAACCGCCTTGACCAACACTTGCTCCGCCACCTTGATTAGCACTGTTACCATATATTTCACCGCCAAGAATAGTTACATGCGATGGAAGATTACCACCGATTTGTCCTTGTCCAACCCACAAGCCT
>WQWL01000153.1 GCA_009785345.1 Oscillospiraceae bacterium | reverse complement strand
TTTCACAATACTGCGTTGTTCGTCAGTTAAATACCGATGGGTATTCGCCCTCCTCACGCCTTGTCTTGTAAAAATATACACAAAAATATCACACAACTTTTAGATGGCACAAACCACTAGTATCAGTATAAAAAGGCACACATCAACAACTTTACAAGAACTTTACATACATTTGACCTTTTCATGATAGTTGTACTCAAAGTAAGTTGGTAAAATGCATTTGACTTAGAAGTTATATAAGAGGAGATTTATCAAAATGAAAAAGAAGATTATTGGTTTAGTTGCACTTATGCTGGCGATTCTTATTACGACTACTGCGTGCGGCGGTAATGATACAAATGGAGACGGACTTTCCGGTCGTGTTTCTCTCAACGGTTCAACATCAGTAGAACGTGTTATTGCATCACTCATGGAAGCATTCAGAGAAGAGCATCCCGGCGTTACACTTACATTTGATGCCACAGGTTCCGGTGCAGGAATCACATCTGCAACAGAAGGAACAGCTGACATTGGACTTTCAAGTAGATACTTACGAGACGGCGAAGATGGCGTTGACTATATTAGATTCGCAGTTGATGGGCTTGCAGTAATTGTACATCCTGACAACCCAGTTGCAGACTTGTCGACAGAGCAAATTGCAGCTATCTACACAGGTGAAATAACAAACTGGAGCGAAGTCGGTGGCGATGATGCACCAATTGCAGTAATCGGACGTGAAGCCGGCTCAGGCAGTAGAGGCGCTTTCGATGACATCATGGGAATTGATGGCTATGTAGTACACGATCAAGAACTAACATCCGGTGGCGCAGTTATTACAGCAGTTGCAACCAATCCATTTGCAATCGGTTACTCTTCCCTTTCCGCAGTCGGCGATAATGTGCGAATTGTTTCAGTAAACGGTGTAGCTTGTACCGAAGCAACACTACTAGATGGCTCATATCCTGTACAACGTCCATTTATCTTAATGACACAAATAGGCACAGAACCATCAGAAGCAACACAAGCGTTTATCGACTTCATCCTAAGCCCGGAAGCAACAGAAATCATCTCAAACGCAGGTGTAGTTCAAGTAAGATAGGCAATGATATTGCTTTGTAAAGTGAAAAGGTCCAAAATGAGGCCTTTTCGCTTTCCCTCGTAAATTTAAGGAATGGTCAGAGGTTATGAATACAAAAAACAAAAGAAAAGATATTGTTGAAAAAACCATGCAAGGTGTGTTCTTCACACTAGGCATGGTGACAATTATTGCGGTAGTTACTATTTCCGCATATTTAGTACTAAACGGACTTCCCGCAATCCGTGAAATCGGCTTTTTTGAATTCTTATTCGGACAAGTTTGGCGAAGTACGGGAACTGATCCATCTTTCGGTATCTTACCCTTCATACTCACGTCATTTTACGGAATGATTGGTGCAATTATAATCGGTGTCCCAATTGGATTAATGACTGCAATATTTCTTGCTAAAATCGCAAATCCGCGCATTGCAGCGGTGGTTAACACGGCTGTTGAATTACTGGCCGGTATCCCTTCGGTAGTATATGGATTCGTCGGGATGATTGTACTTGTTCCATTTATTCAACAAATTGCATTGCATTTTTTTGGAATCCCGAGTGGTGCAAATCTTCTCTCTGCGATTTTGGTACTTTCAGTAATGATTTTACCCAGTATCATAAGTGTCAGCCGTACAGCCCTCGTCGCTGTACCCAGAGACTACGAGGAAGCCAGTTTTGCACTTGGAGCTACAAAGATGGAGACCATCTTCAAAGTTAGTGTTCCCTCAGCTCGAAGTGGAATTACTGCCGGTGTTGTACTCGGAGTCGGACGTGCTATAGGTGAGGCAATGGCTGTCATGATGGTAGCCGGAAATGTTTCCAATATGCCGGAATTATTCCGACCGGTAACATTTCTCACAACAGCAATCACTCGAGAGCTCTCCTATGCATCAGGATTGCAGAGACAGGCTTTGTTCAGTATAGGACTTGTACTGTTCTGCTTCATTATGCTAATTAATATAATTTTAAACTTCGCATTAAAACGAGGACATAAAGGATGAAAAGTATGAGCAACACAAAAGACATGACCATGAAACAATGGTTACACAATAAAAAAAGGCGCTCATATAGTGTCATTCTATTAATATTTATTGGACTTTGCGTCACAGTCGCTGTCTCTTTGATTGGCATTTTAATCGGATTTATTCTATATCGTGGGTTAGGGCATATTTCATGGGAATTTCTCACGACTGCTCGTAGTGCACTCCGAGGAACAATAGGGATTCTGCCTAACATTTTATATACTTTCTATCTCATAATAACAACATTATTAATCGTGTTGCCAATAGGGATAGGAGCGGCAATATATTTAAACGAGTATGCAACTAATCGACGTTTAGTACGCATCATTGAGTTTACAACAGAAACCCTCGCAGGAATCCCGTCAATTATATATGGACTTGTTGGTTTCTTATTGTTTGCACAAGGACTCGGGCTTCGCGTGAGTATACTAGCCGGTGCGCTGACACTATCAATTTTAAGTTTGCCAACCATTGTGCGTACAACACAGGAAGCACTTCGTACTGTTCCTCTCTCATATCGTGAAGGTGCCTTTGCGTTGGGAGCAACGAAATGGTATATGATAAGAACAATTATCCTACCATCCAGTATTGACGGCATTATCACCGGTGTCATTTTAGCTATCGGACGCATGGTGGGCGAAAGTGCAGCCTTACTATTTACAGCTGGTACAGGTTATGCACTAGTGACAAATTATTTTCAAGCACTTGGAACAAGTGGTGGTACGCTTTCTGTGGCACTCTTTGTTTATGCAACAGAACACGGAAATTTCAATGTAAGTTTTGCTATTGCATCAATTCTAGTAATTATTGTACTTTTATTGAACTTTAGTGTAAAATTAGTAAAGCGCAAGTTGAGAAAGGTTAAGTAACGACATGAACATTATCAGCGCAAATAAATTAAGCCTTCATTACGGTGATTTTCAGGCACTCAGAGATATTGACCTTGATGTGCCTGCAAGAGAAATAACAGCACTCATTGGACCATCCGGTTGTGGTAAAAGTACTTTTCTTCGGACACTCAATCGAATGAATGATTTAATACCAGGTGTGAAGATTACAGGTGAAATCACATATCATGGAGAAGACATTTATGCTCCTCAGGTTGATGTAACTGCTCTTCGCAAAAGCATAGGCATGGTATTCCAAAAACCGAATCCATTTCCAATGAGTATTTATGATAATATTTCATATGGTCCAAAACTACATGCAAGTCTAAGTAAATCTGAATTAAATGATTTAGTAGAACGTTCACTTCATGGAGCAGCGCTTTGGGATGAAGTAAAAGATCGTCTGAAAAAAAGTGCTCTTTCACTCTCCGGTGGTCAACAACAGCGTCTCTGTATAGCACGCGCACTTAGTGTATCGCCAGATGTATTATTAATGGATGAGCCAACCTCTGCACTTGACCCTGCATCTACAATGAAAATTGAAGAATTGATGGGACAACTCAAGCAAGATTATACTGTAATTATTGTTACACACAATATGCAACAGGCAGCACGTATTTCAGATAAAACTGCATTTTTCCTCACAGGAGATCTGGTAGAATCAGGACAGACTGACCAGATATTTACATTGCCAAGAGATAAGCGAACAGAAGATTACATCACCGGTAGATTTGGTTAAGGTAATGTCAACTAACCAACGTCATTCTGCGCGAAGTCGCAGAATCCACAAACTCTGTACTTACTAGATTCTGCGATTTCGCGCAGAGGGACGATAAAAAGAGAGGGAAACTATATGAATGCCAGAAAAAAGTTCGACGAAGAATTGCAAGCCCTATCAGATTCACTAATAGAAATGGGTAGAACTGCAAATACTGCAATCGATCGCGCAATAACTGCCCTACTAACGGGCAATCGTGAACTTGCAAAGCAAGTTGTTGACGAAGATGAACTAATGGACGATATGGAACGTAGTATTGAGCAAGCGTGTTGGCGACTTCTCCTCAAACAACAACCTGTGGCAGGCGACTTGCGTAAAATCAGTACAGCAAGTAAAATGGTGTCAGACATTGAGCGTATTGGAGACGCCGCAGCCGATATTGCAGAAATTTCTTTGTATCTCACAACACCTATGTTCCCGGAAATTCAAAACGACTTAATTGCAATGGCTGCTGCAGCACAGGATATGGCAACGTCTGCAATCCGTGCATATGTTGAAGAGGATTTAGAGCTAGCAAAGTTAACACAAGAAAAAGATGATATTGTAGACGATTACTTTCTAACAATCCGTGCTGTACTAGGCGAAAAAATTCGAACAGATGCAAAACTTATGGACGCAGCATTAGATTATGTTATGATCATCAAATACCTGGAGCGCGTCGGCGATCATGCAGAAAACATCTGCGAATGGGTAGAGTTTTACAAAACCGGTAAGAGAAAGAATTATTCTATTTAGGGGTTAGTGCATTTAAAGGATGGTCTAGGCATGAATGAGCGTATTGTAGTTGTTGAAGACGATGAGAGTATTCGTCGCTTGATTGAAGTGGCGCTTTCCAGCCATGGATATACTCCTATTGGCTTTGGTTCTGCCGAAGATGCACTTCCAGCAATAGAGAGTGCTCCCCCTGCTCTTGCAATTTTCGATATCATGATGGATGGTATGGATGGTGTTGAAGCCGTTCGGAAAATTCGAGAGTCAAAATCAATTCGCCATATCCCAATTATAATGCTTACTGCAAAAGATACAGAACTTGATAAAGTCGTTGGCTTAGACGCAGGAGCTGATGATTATATTACAAAACCATTTAGCGTTTTAGAATTATGTGCTCGTGTGCGTGCACAACTTCGGCGTATTTCTGAACAAAAAAGTCATGAAGAAATATGGTCAGCAGGCGCACTTACACTCAATGCAAAAACACGAGAAGTTATTGTAGCTAGAGAATTTATAGAGCTTACTTTTAAAGAATTTGCACTATTACATATATTAATTGAAAATCAAGAACGTGCAATAGAGCGCGAGGAGTTGCTTGCTAAAGTCTGGGGCAATGATTATTATGGCGAAACTCGTACTTTGGATATTCATATTGCTACCATTCGTCAAAAACTTCGAGTAGCAGATTCGCAGCATGAATATATAAAAACAGTACGCGGTGTTGGATACCGGTTCACCGCACCTACCATATAATTGGAGAATAATTATATGAAAAAATATTTCATAAAAGCCGCACCTGTTACCAAGTTGCGTGATGATATGATGAACCGTGGGCTTGTACGACCACACTTAAATCCCGACGACTACCCTTCTAAGGAATTAAAAGATATTGCAAGAAAATTCAACGAATTGACTGTTGAAAGTAGAGAAGCGTCGCTGCTTAGACGCGACTTTTTTGCAAACGCTAATCATGAGTTGAAAACGCCAGTCACTGCAATCAAAGGAAGCGCTGAATTATTATGCTCAGATATACCACTTGATGAGGAGCACCAAAAAGAGTTGTTGCACCGGATTGGAATTGAGGCTGAACGACTTCATAGTTTAATTAATGATATTTTAATGATAAATAGATTAGAAAATGGTGATACTGCAGAAGAAAGAGAGATTATAAATATTACAGAACTCATCCACTCATGTGTAGATGAGTTAAAAACACAGATCGACCAAAGTCGGCTCAGAGTGGATGTTTCCGCTGAATCTGTAACTCTCAATGCAAATCGTAAGAATGTTTATGGAATATTTAGTAATCTTATTGTTAATGCGGTGAACTACACACGACAAGGTGGACGTGTGGAGATTCGTCTTAGCTCAAATGATGAAGAGGTTTCTTTTTCTATTCGTAATGATGGAGAGCCAATTCCCATTGGACATCAGCCAAGAATGTTTGAGCGTTTTTATAGGTTGGATAGCGGACGAAGCAAAGCCGTTGGTGGTACAGGACTCGGGCTTTCAATAGTAAAGCACGCAGTCGAAAGCTTAGGTGGTACTATCAGACTGGAAAGTGATGAGCGAATCGGAGTTTTATTTACAATTACTATTCCAAAGTAATGATAAGCAACCTAGTGGTCTGTTCTGGTTACAAGTCACAGGGTAGCCGTAATCAAGCGGTATGTCATGGATTTTTCGCGTATGTAGGGCGATGAGACCCGTTCTAGCGAAAAATTCAGGACATATTGCTTGATGTAGGCGGATTTTA
>WQWL01000152.1 GCA_009785345.1 Oscillospiraceae bacterium | reverse complement strand
TTTGTGCAATGACAATTAATAAGTACAATAGACAATTATTAATTGCAATGAATAAACAATTGTATTGTACATTTTACATTTGTGTAGTATAATGCTGTCAAAATTTATTGGCAGGTAATAAAATGGCAAAGCGTAAACGTATTTGGAACCAAGGGAAATACGAATCACATATAAAATCTGGCCGCGGACTAGGAGAAGGTCAATCATATGTACCGTGGATAACGGTACAGGATTTCTCATCTAAAGGCATATCCTCCAGAGTATTCAGCTATAAAACAAATCGCGTTCATCATTTCTTATCGCGCAATGAATTGAGTTTTTTCTATCTTCTTGAATGGTCGGATAACGTCTTGGACATTCGCGAGCAGTTTCCTCTGCTTGATATGGAATTAGCCGTTGCTCTTGCCAAAGATGCTGAGATCAGATATCCAAGGGACAGCATTAGTGGTTTTCCATATATTTTAACTTGCGATTTCATGATTACTACAAAACGCGGAAGCAGAGCAAGAACTATCAAAAGTGTTTCCGAGTTGAATAAAAAACGAACACTTGAGAAACTGGAAATTGAGCGTCGGTATTGGGAGTACCTTGGTATTGACTGGCGAATTGTAACGGAACACGAAATTGACTTTCGAAAATCAAAAAACATCGAATGGTTTTACACTGCGGCGATATTACCTGATCATCTAAGTGATTGGAGATACCGTGAAGCGGTACTGGAACGTATCAGAACCATGTCTATTCACCAAGTCTCCAAATGGTTTGATGAATGCTACGGATTTCCTGAAGGAAGTGGTTTGCGCCTCATCAAACACTTGATGTGGCATAAAGCAATTGCTTGTGAAATGATTAAGGGCAATGAATACAGCCAGGCGGTGAGTTTTACATATGATCTGGGTAAATGATATATTTAAGTCAAAGATCAATGGGGACGAATTCCGGGTCTTATGGATATCGTTTGAAGATGATCTGGCATATGTTTTCAATCTGGCAAACAACAAGTTGCCTGTTTCCACATATTTGACCAAACTGATAGAGCAACTGGAAAACGGTGAAATCCAAAAAAGAATCGATGATCCATATATAAATACTATCCCTGAGGAAGCGATCACCAAAAACGATAAATTGTTCAGAGATTCAGTTTGGAACCTTGTTAAAGATATAGTTGAAGATGAACCTGCTATATACGATAGGGTTTTACGGGGCCGTATGTTGGATGAACGAAGCAAAGTGCATAATGTAACAAAAAATACATTGTATAAATATCTTCGGTGGTACTGGCAACGAGGGAAAACCAAGAACTCTTTATTACCACAGATTCATAAAAGGGGAGGAAAAGGAAAAACGAGAAAGCTCAGTGATAAGAAAATAGGCCGTCCGTCCCAATATACCACTACGATTGGTAAAAATGTGGACGAAGCAACAAAACAAATCTTTGCGAAAGCTGTAAAAAAGTATTATCATACCCGCCGAGAGTATAGCTTTAAGGCAGCATATGAGCTGATGATCAAAGAGTTTTATACAGAACCTATCGAGCAAGCTTGCGGAACGATACAGAATGAACTGCTGGCACCAAACGAGATACCCAGCCTGCGGCAGTTTCAGTATTGGTACTCAAAGACATATAATTCAAAGGAAAAATTAGTTGCTCGCAAGGGTCAGTCGCAATACGATTTACAGCACCGGTCAGTACTAGGAAAGTCTGATACAGGAATCAGCGGTCCTGGAGCACAATATCAGATTGATGCTACAGTGGGGGACATATACTTGGTTTCTCAATTCAACCGTGCCAATATTATTGGCCGCCCTGTCATCTATTTCGTTATTGATACTTTTAGCAGGATGGTCACAGGAATGTATATTGGGCTTGAGGGTCCATCATGGACAGGCTCAATGATGGCACTGGCGAATTCTGCAAGTGACAAGGTCTTATACTGCGCTAATTACGGCGTAACTATTTCTGATGAAGAATGGCCCTGTTGTCATATTCCCGATAGCATCCTAGCTGACCGTGGTGAAATGGAAAGCAAATCGGTTGAAACGCTAATTAATGCCTTAAATGTGCGAGTGGACAATACGCCAGCATTTCGGGCCGACATGAAATCTGTCGTTGAAAGATGGTTTCTTACCATAAATATAAAAACAACTGTGTTTTTACCAGGCCATGTGAAACCAGATATGGCACAGCGTGGAGGTAGGGATTACCGCTTGGATGCTAAACTTGATATCCGTCAATTCACCAGAATTATGATCCAGTGTGTGCTCAACCATAATAACAAGCATTATCTTGAAAATTTCAAGCGAACTGAACTTATGGTCGCTGACGGGGTGAAGCCGATCCCAAAGGAGTTATGGAGCTGGGGTATTCGAAACTATTCTGGCCAGCTTCGCAAGGTTGCGGCAGATACTATCAAGCTTTGTCTCATGCCAACGGATACAGCACTTGTCACAGCAAAGGGAATTCGGTTCAAGGGTCTACACTATCTCTCGGAACGAGCTGCCCTTGAACACTGGTTTGAAACTGCCAGAGCAAAAGGTAGTTTCAAGGTGGCTATATCCTATGACCCACGAGACATGAAAAATATTTATATTTATGATAAAAATAGCGCGATGCTTGAAAAATGCTACCTAACAGACTGGGAATCCAAATGGATAGGCAAGTGCCTTGATGAACTTCTTCAGCAACAGGCAGAGGAACGTGCATTGCGAAATCAAAATAAAAGACAGGATCTTCAATCCAGTGTTGATCTGCATACTGAGATTGAAAAGGTTGTGACCGAAGCTGAAGAAATGGCAAAACAAACGGTGTTGCCTATATCGAAAAGAGAGCGAACATCTCATATTCACAATAATAGGGCAGCAGAAAAAGAGCAAATACGCAAGGAAGAAGCCTTTTCTATAGGCGATATACCTAAGCCCCATTCTACGCAAATACCTGAACCGCCTGAAAAAAACATTCATCCAATCACTGCTTTGATTAAAAAGATGGCGGAGGAAGACTATGATGATTAAAGAGGAGTATTTTGCTGACTACCTTCCCCAAGTCATTGAGGATTACAAAGGAAACCCATTCATTGAAGCATTACCTCCAATTATGCCATCGGCAGAAGCTGCGGTCGGTGCACTTTCGGTTAAACCTGTTTACAACGAAACGGAACGGGAGCAGGAATTATATTATCGATTGCACAGTACTATGCGGCTAAACCGGTATTTTCAGCCATTATATGTCCATCTGGATATTGAACAAAGGGTATCCAGATGTATACGTCAAGGCTATGTAAGCAGAAACCCGATCACGCCTCAATATGTACAACGCTTTCGACAGATTGAGCAGTGTTTTGAACCAGCAGATTATAGAAGCGTACGATCTACAGCTATCGGGTTTACTATGATTGGTATATCTGGAATCGGAAAAACCACAGCTATTGAACGGGTGATGGCGTTATATCCACAATGCATTATACATACGCGGTACGCAGAAAAACCATTTTATGTGAATCAAGTGGTATGGATGAAGTTGGAGTGTCCTTACGACGGCTCCATTAAAGGGTTATGTTTAGCTTTTTTCAGCGAACTGGATCGGATACTTCAAACTGGTTATTCAAAGAGTTTTTCAGCAACCCGAAACACTGTCTATACTATGATGGACAAGATGTCTATCCTCGCGCACACACATGGGTTAGGTTTGTTAATAGTTGATGAAGTCCAAAATTTAAGCCAAGCAAAAAGCGGTGGTTCGGGTAAAATGCTTAACTTCTTTGTTACGTTGGTTAACACCATTGGTGTGCCAGTGATCTTAATAGGTACCCCCAAAGCGTTACCGACCCTGCAAAGTGAGTTCCGTCAGGCAAGGCGAGGCAGCGGTCAAGGCGACTTAATCTGGGATCATATGAAAAATGATGATTCATGGGAAATCATACTCCGCAGCATGTGGAAGTACCAATGGACTCGGTATAGATCCCCTTTTACAGAAGAAATGAAAGACGCTATATATGAGGAAACGCAAGGGATTATTGATATTGCTGTAAAAATTTATGGGATTTCTCAAATTAAAGCCATATATGGTGGTATTGAACATCTAACAGTGGAACTCATACGGGAAAGTGCTGCTGAAAGCATGAAGCTGGTCAAACCTATGTTAGATGCATTGCGTTCTGGCGATTTGAAAAAGATCATGCAATATGAAGATATCCGACCAATTAGTATTGATGAGTACCTTTCACTTACAGCGTATGCAAATCAAAATCTACCTACTGAAGACATGATTCAGAGCGTTTCATTGGAAGAACAGGCGGTATCTAAACTTATTGAGATGGATATACCTGCAAAGACAGCGCGATCATGTGTAAAGTCGGTATTGACTAACCAAAAGGCCGGCCAGCCCCTCGGCATTGTAATCCGTAAGGCGTTTATGTTGACGTTGAACTTAGATTCACAGGATCAACAGGACAACTCACTGATAGAAGCAACACCAGATAAAAAAGATTTACGCAGCGCTTCTGTTGCCGAATCTTACACTAGACTGAAAGAGATGGGTGCATTGTCTGATGATAAAGACGAATGGTGAAGCCCTGTTCTCTTTTTTCCCAACGCCATATCCGGATGAGACGATTTACAGTGTTCTTTGCCGATTTGATTTGCGGATGGGTTGCCCAAGTCATCGGTTTATAATTAAAAAGTTATTCGATCGTTTTTTGATACTAAACACTTACGTGCCGCAAAGCATTGGTAAGATAGCTTCGTATTTGCCAACAGATACTATGCTTACACCTGAGTATTTAATTCGTCATACAACCATGTTTTCGTATTTCGCTCCTTTTATTTCACAAGAAAGAAAGAATGCCTTCTTAGGATATATGCGGAATGAGGGCATCCCAAAAAAAAATACTTTTTCCGGCTTAGGGATATGCAACATGCGGCAGCCACGAAATCTTTACCTGCGATTTTGTGAAAGTTGTTGGCGTGAAGATATCCGAGTCTGGGGCGAACCGTACTGGCATCGCCTCCACCAGTTGCCAGGTATTTTGATGTGCCATCAGCACGAAGAACCATTGCGGCATTCTCACGTTTTAATAACACTTGCAAACCAATCCTTTTATCCCGCATCTATTGACATGGTTGTAAAAAGCAGCGTGTGCGGTGATTTTGGAGCTGATATAGCAAAAAAGTTGACACTTCTGTCTGAAAGCAGTCAGTGGTTGCTAGAAAACGGTCATCTATATGGACCTTATGATAAAGTGTATACTAACTATTGTTTTCATTTACACAACGCAGGCTATTCCACCATGAACGGATATATATGGCATAATAAAATTTACAAAGCGATTAACGATTTTTATGGAAAAGATTTTTTGATGTTGCTAGAAGCATATGACGAGAACTTAACAATTGCATGGACAAAGCGTATTTTTTCCAACAAATTCAATTCACAGCTCCCAATGTATCACATTTTATTACATATACTTCTCACTGGCTCAAGCGACAGTTTTTTGAATTCTGATTGTCGGAAACCTCTGCCCTATGGTGAAGGGCCGTGGCCCTGTCGAAATCCGATCTGCCCACATAATCTGGAAGATATGATCGAGAACATTGATATACACTATGCCCGCGGTTCGTACAAGACACTCTTTAAATGTCCGCATTGTGGTTTTGCATACCGACGCCAGAAACCCATACCCAAAGAAAAACAATATACCGGAATCGTGTACATTGAGTCATATGGTGAGCTATGGCAACAAAAATTGCGTGAATGTATAGTAGAGAAAGGATTTTCTGCAAAGCGGTCGTGTAAATATCTCAAGTGTAGTGCATATACTGTTCAAAAATATGCAATAAAGTTTGGATACATAAAGCCAGAAGACGCAACGTATGCAGAAAAAAAGTATGTACCGAAATCAACACTAAATGCTAACCTAGTTTTGACTGAAAACGAAAAGCGCAGTATGTGGCGTAAAATATGGAAACAGCTTGTTATTGATTTTCCAGATGCCAACAGAAATTTACTTAGAACACTTGCTCCAACTTGCCATAGATGGTTGCGGAAAAATGACAAATTGTGGTTCGAAAAGCATTCGCCCGAACCAAAGAAGGGGCCCCATTTTGATTGGGAGGAACGTGACCTTGAAAGGTTGGGAAGTGTTCAGGAGGCGGTAAATATACTCCAAAACTCCACTGATAGGCCTATTAGAATCACACTAAAAAGAATTGCTATGCAAATCGGCTTATTAAGAATAA
>WQWL01000151.1 GCA_009785345.1 Oscillospiraceae bacterium | reverse complement strand
TTCAGAAAAGGCAATTTTTGTGTATATCCTAAATTAACATATGATATCGCAAACCATATTTTTAGGAAGTTAGTGTTTGTAATGGTTTGACAGTGTATATGATAAAATGGTGCGGAATTTAGGGTTCTAATGATTATAATACTAAACACAAGCTACACTAAGTACTCAGATTGATGGAAAACATATTGAAATTGGTGACATAGGATTTACAGATTGGACGCAAAAACTCTTAAATAGCACAAGTGAACGATTGCTCATAAGTGCAATGGCTCTTGACAGGCAAATGTAGTTATAAATGAATTTTCAAGTGATTAAATCGAATGGAAAAATCTATCTTTCAGCTTGAGTACAGATGATATCTATGGTAAACTGTCAGAGTAGTTTTTTTCTACAAAACATTAAAACATTTGCACATTGATGTATGTAAGTGGAAATATAGACATTTTGGAGGGGAAATTGTGATTATAAATGTACATAGAGTAGTTCAAATACTGGTTGCTCTGGCTGTTATTGTGGCACTGGTGTTTGGCATTGTTTTGCTTGTAGGTGGGATGCCGTTAATTAATATCTTTGACGAGAATCGAGTTATTTGGGGTGTTGCCACTGTCTGCGCCATTATAGCGTTGCTCATTCCAAATGAAAAGAGAAGTCCAAAAGTGAAGAATATGCAAGACATTCAGTTGATACAAGAGAGCCAAGAAATACATGAGAGTCAAGAAGTACAAGAAAGCCAGCAAGTACAAGAGGGTCAAGAAATGCAAGAAATTCAATGCTATCAAAAGGTTGACTTAGATGATGAAGTTCAGCCGAATCAAGAAATTTAGGCGTACAACGAGCTTCAACAAGAGTGACCAGCCAAGAGCATTTTACAAAATCTGGATAAGCCAGACCAATAGAGGCAAGAAGATAGTTAGAAGGCAAAAATGTATATTGGTTGTTTCAGTAGCTGAGACAACCAATATCTGTATATACCCACACTCCAATAAGCATTGTTTTGCCGGGTGATGCGTATTTTCAAGTATGATGAAAGGTGGATCTGTAAGAATGGTAGAAAATATTACACGATTAAATTATAAAGACAAAGAGATTATTTTAGTTGCAACAGCTCATGTTTCTGAGGCTAGTGTCGTTTTAACAAAAGAAACAATTGAGCTAGAACAGCCGGATAGTGTATGCGTTGAATTAGATGAAGGACGATACAAAAACATACAAAACCCACGAGCGTGGGAACAAACGAATATCACGCAAATAGTTCGTGAGAAAAGAGTAGGGTTTGCATTGGTACAGCTACTTCTTTCAGCATATCAAAAACGCTTGGCAAAAAAACTGGGGACAAAGCCGGGTGGTGAAATGATTCAAGGGATAGAAAGTGCTGAAGAAATTGGAGCGCAACTAGTTTTAGCTGATCGAAACATTCAGACAACACTTCTTCGGACATGGCGGCTCTTGAGTGCAAAAGAACGATTAAAACTCTTCACAGCTATAACCGGTCTTTTTGGTGCTAAGGATGAAGATGACATCACAGAAGAAGCTATTGCAAAGATGTTAGAAAAAGACATGCTATCTTCAATATTGGAAGAAATGCAGGATACAGTTCCCACAGTCGTAAAAGTTCTAATACATGAGAGAGATCAGTTTCTTGCAAATAAAATTAAGAACGCTCCCGGTCACAAAATTGTGGCAGTGCTGGGTGCGGGACATGTGCCGGGTGTAATAGAGGAAATCAATAAAGAGCAGGATATGGAGCGAATCAGTGCCCTTCCTCAGAAAAAATCGAAGCTGAAAATCATAAAGTGGATAATTCCTGCAATAATTATCGGGTTGCTTGCATATAGCTTCGTACAAAATATAGAGATGGGATTTCAAAACCTGTGGATATGGTGGCTGTGGAACGGTGGATTGTCAGCATTATTTACATTGTTGAGTCTTGGGCATCCACTTAGTATCGCAACTGCGTTTCTGGCGGCTCCGATTACATCGTTCGTTCCATTTTTAGCAGCTGGATGGTTTGCAGGACTTATGGAAGCAAAAATTAGAAAGCCACGAGTGGAAGATTTGCAAAATTTATCAGAAGATGCACTACATCTTCGGCGTTTCTTCAAAAACCGTGTACTTCGAGTTGTAGCGGTGACTATTATGGCGAATGTCGGAAGCACTATTGCAACATTTGTTGCAGGAGCGGAGATATTACGAAACACATTTGGATAAAAATAGATCGGGAGGTGACCTCTATAATGAAATTAACCGCTCGAAAAGACCTAAGGAACTGTCCAACTTATTGTTTGACAGCTCCTAACTCTTGACCTTTCCGTGACGGAATGGTTTATCCTGTTTTTTGAGAGGAGAGAACATCATGATAAGAAGAAATGTTTTTACTCATTTTCCCCTCCCACTTTGTAGCGACCTCTTGCAATTCTATTTCCATTTCTAAGGTATCGCCAAATGTAGCAAGCCCTTGTGATAGTTGTGTGATAAAATCAATGCCAACTCTATCTGCTACCATTTTATGAAGTTCAAAAAACGGCTTTAGGGTAGTTTGGATATAGACTTCGCCTTTTGGAGTTAATGCTATCTCCTTTTCTCGCTTATCTTCTTTGCTTGCCGCTATAGTGATATGTCCATCTGCATTTAGCTGTCTAATAACGCAGTTTACCGTTTGTTTCGGAATTTCGCAAATCTCCGATATTTGTTTTTGCGTAACAGGGCTATGAAGCCCCAAAACATACGCAACTTGAATAATTCCGTATGGGATTCCGTGCTTTTGTGCGAATCGGGTATAAAGCCCTCTGATTCTGCTAACTCCTGCATCTAAAGCCCCTACAGCTACATCTGCTTCATAGTTCATAATATCACTCCTATTTCGCACTACAACAAATACAGGATAAATTTATATTTTATGTTTGAACTAGAAAGAGCAAAGTCAGACATCCAATTTTTTTAACAAATCATTCTCCGTTTGCAGACGTAGATTTTCAGCTTCTTTTAGTTTCAATTGTGCCTGAAGTTTTTCAATCTCTGTCATTGGATTACTATCTTTGCGATTGCCACGACGATCTACAAGTCCTTGTGGTCCACCAAGTTCATATTTTTTGACCCATCCATAAATTTGATTGTAGGTTATATTATATTGCGTAGCAGTTGCGCCATAATTCTTATTGTTAGCTATGCAATGACTAACTATATCTATACGCTCTTCTAGTGTTATCTTGCGCTCTTTTGTCATGTAGACTTCATCTCCATGATTCAACGGCTTGAAATCACCATGACTATTATACACCTTTATCCACTGACGAAGCATCCTTCTGTCAGTAATATCGTACTTTGTGCATATTTCTCCTTGCGTAGAAACTCCTGCTAAATACTCTTCGACCGCAAGGCGCTTTGTTTCGCGTGAATATTTTCTGAATTGTGTCGAAGGAGTTAGTCCAGAAACACCCCTTGCTTTGTAAAGGCGAATCCAGTCGTCAAGAGATGTCCTGCTTAATCCATATTCTTGTCTCAGACCTCTCATACTGAAACTTCCGCTCACATACTTTTCTACGATTTCAACTTTCTCTTCTACACTTAAGCGTGGTTTGAGTGGCATTATATATACTCCCCCTTCAGCATTACGTACTGTCAATTTTTTGTTTGTAACATCAACTGTCAGTACTCATTTTTCATTGATATTACAGGTTGTTACTAAAAAATATATAAAAATGACACGCTTCTCCCCAAGATGGGGTGAAATTGAGTCTCTACACAACAACATCATTCAATCTAAGCTGCAGACGTCAATTATCATTTGCACTTTTTCGAATGATTCAGACTAACGATGCCTGCAATTAAAAAAGCAATTGAGGCCGTCACCATTCCCCAGCTTCCAATTCGCAAAGCTGCATACTCTTGACAAGTTGCATCTGTTCTCAGGTGAAACAAGAACCCGCTGAGTAATCCTAAAAGAGGACTGAGGAGGGATAAAGTTATTCCAGTAATCTTGAATTTTTCTTTTTTTGTGAGATTCACTTTGACGCCTCCGAATCCTTATCGCTTTCTTTGTCTCCGGCATTACAGGCCGCCATCGCTACAGCACCGGCTAAACCTAAAATCCCAACTGTTGCTAATACTTTGCTTGATAATAGTAACCCGACAGTAACTAAACCAACTCCAACAAGACTATTACTAGCAATGCTAACTCGTTTTAATTTTTTTACTGATTCATCCAACTTTACTTCAACACCGACTTTTTTTGTTAATTTTTCGCAACAATCAACCACTTTATCAATCATTTTCTTTCTCCTCCTATATAAAACTAAATAATAATTGTGTGCTGGAGCTAATGAACATAGCTAACCCTATCCCACCAGTAATCCAGGGTGATTTCTTCCTCTCAGGATTTCGCCCCAGAATGAAAGCGACAACGAGAAGTGCAACACCGATTAAGATTGTAACTACCCATGCTGCCCTGAAAAGTGGCATAAGTACATATATCCATTCTGCAATCCATCTTACTAATTCGTTAGCCATGCTCTATCTCTCCTTAAAAATATTTGGTATCAAACCATCAACCATAAAATCAAAAACCATGAAGTAGTCATATGCAACAGAAATGGTTTCCTTTGCATAAATGGTAGCTAGTAGTGCATTTAAAGCTCCGTGTGCCTTTCGCTCACTTACTAGTAGTTCTAGATTAGCCGCCCGAATAAATTTACGCAAAAAATCAATTCGATCAGATTTGAGTTTTTCCATTGTTTCTTCAGATAGCTTTGTGATAAACGATAGAAAATCCGGCGTATTGGCATCATATAAAAATGGCATCTTGTCGAACTCTCTAGCGAGGGTTTTTATTGCGCTTGCAAAACCATCCATTGTTGGAGCATTTCGGACAATCGTAAAAACTTGTTCTTCTAGGCTCCTTTGAATCGTATCAACCGTCGCAAAGAATAAATCCTCTTTTGCGGGATATAAGGTGTAAAAGGTGCCAACAGAAATTCCAGCGTCTCCGCATAGCTCTTTGATGCTGGTTTTCTTGTACCCCTTTGTAATCCAGTGACTTGTACATAACTCTTGTAATCTATTTTTAATTTTCTCTCTTTCAATTCCAGAAAGAACTGGTCCTGCTGGCATTTTAAGCTTGCCTCCACTTATGAATCATATTAACGAATATTCTTATAAAATATTCATAACCACAATATAACACAACCCTAATGCATGTGTCAACAGTTTTCTTGATAAAAAAGTACTCACTTGCATACATATTTTCGTTATAATAAAATCATTTGACACAACTATTGGAATAGTTGTTTTGTCAATGAGATAAAGAGAACTTAGAGTGAGAATATGAGGAGATACGATGAACCGTAGCGTAGCGGTGATTATGCTCATGAGTGTCAAAATGTATGGTTGGTTCCTACATTCATATGCGAAGACAAAAGGATTTAGTTCTGTTGAATTACAGAGCTAAATCCTAGAAGATTGCATAATTGCTTGTACAACATTTGAGGTCAATGACAAAATACAATAGGCGACTTTGGATTAATTGTGTCTATATGTTTTGTTGTGCATTAGACTTAATCATTTCTAGAGCTTCATCTAGCGGTACACCGTCTTTAATGAGTGTGGCAAGAAATTCCGCACCTTGCAACTGACCTTGCTTCAAGCCTTGTTCTCGGGCTTCTTCCGCGAGAACCCTTTTCTCCACATCGGCATCATATTCCCAGTTCAACATTTTATTAACCTCCATGTAGTGTTCTATCAAAAATTCTGTTAGTACATCTTCATCAATACATGAATCCATTGCTTTTGAAATTGCCATATCTCGTGTCATGCCCATTTGCTGGTTACTTCGGATTTTATCAATTAGCTGTGAATATCCTTGCAAGCTTGAGCTTTTTGTTAGTGCTGCGGTACCGCTATTGATGTTTATGTCTATAATTTTTGCAGTTAGCTCCAACGATGGCGCGGTATCAGGGACGATAAAAGCATCGGATAACTTTAGCTCGTATTTGCTAAGTTTTTGCATACCATTATATAATACGAAAAACTTTGGTGTCGGTATTTTGACTTGTTCGCTTCTAAACAGTTTATCCTTGTCAATCACATACAAATGCAATATATCAGAAGCGTATGATAACAACCGAAGTGGCATATTATTTGAAAATGTGCTTTGATGCTCGTAGAACACGACAAGCTGATTGTCGATGCATGCAGCTAAATCGTTAAAGTTTACAAGTAACTCATTTGCAGGAAGTGGAGTTACGACTGTATCGTCTGGAAAATGTTCATCTGCAACTGCATTATATAGTTCAAGAAAATGTTTGCTATCTCCAAAGAGTGT
>WQWL01000150.1 GCA_009785345.1 Oscillospiraceae bacterium | reverse complement strand
TTTGGCTCTTAAAAAGCATCCTCTGCAACTTGCTAGAGTATATAGGAAAAATCATCATTTTTCACAAGGTATTTTGTCAATAGTACCTATTGACAAAATGGCACTACATAACAGAATGACGAATACATGAAGGAGATGAACAACATGATTAGTATAAGCATGAAAAATGCAAAAAAATCCTTTGGAGAAAAAGAGGTGCTAAAGGATGTCACTTTTGAAACATATGAAGGCGAAATATTCGGATTACTTGGACCTTCTGGCTCCGGTAAGACAACTATAATTAATATTCTCACCAAGCAGTTGACTGTAGATGATGGCGAGAGCTACGTGAGTGTAAACAGTTCTGAAATAGGATTAATGCTCGAACATGATGGATTGTATTCACGTCTTTCCTGCTTGGATAACCTGATTGTATTTGAAGATATTTATGGAATTTCTCGTACACAAACTTTAGAAACCCTTGATCGAGTTGGGCTTACTGATGCGAAGAAGACTATCGTAAAACAATTATCACATGGTATGCGGCAACGCTTAGTCATTGCACGTGCAGTTTTGCATAATCCTAAAGTTCTTTTTCTTGATGAACCTACAAGTGCCCTTGATCCATTGACAGCTCGAGGAATTTATAAGCTGATAGGAGATTTGCGTGACAGAGGTAGCACAATTTTTCTTACAACTCACAACATGGAAGAAGCTACAAATCTTTGCGATCGAGTAATAATGCTGCACAATGGTACCATTATTGAACAGGGTGCACCAAAAGATATCTGTGAGCGCTACAATTCATTTAAAACTACGATGGATTTAGAAAGCGTATTCGTTCAACTAACAGGAGGAACAGCACAATGAGAAACACAAAAGCTGTATTCAAAAAACAATTCAAAGACACACTTAAGAACCCGGCCCAATTAATTCAGTTTATTATTTTCCCCCTTATAGCATTTGTTATGAGTGCACTCATAGTCACAGATTTTGAAGGTGTTCCTGATGATATCGCGGAAATAATAGCAGCAAGCATGCCAACTATAAACATGGTGACTATGCAAGCGACAGTTTTTGTTGGTATGGGCTTAATCACAGTTATTCCCGGCATTATTTCAGAAGATATGGAAAAGAAAAGTCTGCGTTTTTTGATGATGGCAGGTGTAAAACCAGTGTCATACTTACTCGGAGTCAGTGGCGTATTATTCTTTGTTAGCTTCTTCACATCAATTGCATTTAGCTTTATAAGTGAGTTCAGTGGGCTTGATTTCTGGATTTTCACAGGAGCAATGATGTCGGGAGTGGCTGCGTCAATCATTCTGGGTGGGATGTTTGGTATTCTCGCAGGCAACCAGCAAGCTGCTTCCGGTTTAGTCTTGCCGATTGCGCTGATACTGGGTTTTGGACCGATGATAGCTCAGTTCAATGATACTGTGGCAAACATACTTCATGTTTCCTATACCCAACAACTAAATGTAATTGCTGACTATTTGACTTTAGGCGGTGGAGATACTCCTCTGTGGCAGTCCTTTGCAATAATGTGGGCAAATGTCGCAGTTCTTGGCGTCTTGTTTGCACTGATTTATCGTAAAAAGGGGTTGAAGAGGTAGGTAATGCTACAGTATAAATCCCCCCAAATGGGGAGATTTATACTCATTCAACTCCGTTCTGAAAGGTAAGTTGCAACACGGCTTTGTATAATTCGTGCAGCATCTTCTGCAGAGCGCACCATTAAAAATGATGCTACTTCTTCCCAAACGAAAACATTTGCTCCACCATTCGAAATCTTCGCCAACAAATTCTTCGCTAAATTTCATCCTCTCACCAATACGTGGAATGTATACAAGGTCATTATACATAAATATGCTGCCTATGTTATGCGAACTGAACGCATTATAGGGGAGAAAATCAAGAGGTTCAACTTGATATCTAATCTCACTCATGTCAGGCGAAATACCGACATCGACAATATCTGTTGATGTGTCGGGAATAGGGTTGTATTGATTCTGCTCTTGACCATCACTGTCACAGGCTGTCAGTATAAGCACAAAGAGCGATAGTAACGTCAAAAGTGTTAAGAGCATCTTTTTGGTAGTATCTTTCATTGCAGTAGCTACTCCTTATAGTTATTCATCCCAAGTCCACATATTATATGTTAAAACAGGTAATCGAAATACACTCCCATCATCAAGCCTCAAAGCATAAAACGTGATAGGCTGAAAATCACGGTCAAGGTCATTAAACAGTATAATTTCACCAGGTATAATATATTCCATGCCGACTAAGTCACCGTTATCATCTACCTTTATAAGCGACATGATTACATCATCGCCTATTTTAACTAAGCTATATCTCTGCTCGTCACCTGAATTGTGGAAAATAAGACTGCTTGCATATATAATCCCACCTTCTCGTTCCCAAACATGCACAGCAACACCCCATCTATCAAGAGGATCTTCATATCTGGGAAGAATCTGAACACTTTCCGTGATGAGTGTTGCATTTTCTAAATCAATACGGAGTAATGAAAAGCAACCTAATGTGCCAATATCATGATGAATGCTCATACCGCCACCACTGTGATAGAAATCAAGGGTTATTGTTTCTGACTGACTTTCACCATCGTTGAATACAACATCAATTTGAATTTCAAGTGCATTTTCTCCAGAAAAAGTATCGACACAATTACTGAGCCTGTATGGAACAGCCATAAAATATGAATATTTTTCAATCTGCATATCCTTTAAGGCGATTCGATTGCCCAATGGTATAATTTCTGTGTTAAAAATAATGCCTGCCAAATTACCAAACTCGTCGATTGTAGCGCTAATTACATTATCATAAATTGTGGCGATTATATTGTCATACCTATCGATTATATCAGTCTGCGTGGTGCCAAAATCAATATACTGCTTTGCAAAGAAGCCATCTTCTGTGCTGAAATTTGCAGTTGCAATGTTTTCCCCCGAAATGTCAAAAAGGATATTAAGATACAAAAATTCTCCATCAAAAAAGCCACTCCAACCACCTGCATCATTTATTGCTGAAATGTCAAGTTCAGACATCGCAAATGTCCCATCATCAAGCTGCCCCAGGGCATATGCTCTTACAGTGAACGAGTTGTCAGTTCGTACAGGAAATAGCGAGTAGGCGGTAAGAACAATAGCTAATAAGGCTGCTGTTGCTGCGAGCATAGGGATTGTGCGTTTCTTTGTTTGTCTTTCTGCAATTATTTTGCTCCAAACACGTTGCATTGCATAATCATCAGGCTTAATTTCATTATATGCATTTACGATTTTGTTATTCTTCATTTTCTAAAATTTCCTTTAACGAATTTCGTGCCTCTCTCATGTGATAACGAATGGTGGAGTGTGGCTTCTTGAGTATTTTGGCAATTTCAGCCGTCCCATACCCCTCATAATAATAAAGATAAATTACATCCTTATATTGATTTGGGAGCTCCATTACCATTTCTAGTAAATAATCTTCCTGCAAAGTATCGGACTCTATGTTTTGATGATCGTCAATGTTTGAATTGCTGCGCCACCAGTGTCTTAGATTGTCTTTACATCGATTTATTGCAACACGTAATAACCAAGCTTTCTCATGTTCTTGACTTTCAAAGACTACCCCTTTTTTGAGGAGCTTTGCGAACACGTCTGCAACTGCATCTTCTGTATCCGATGTGTTTTTCATATACGAAAAACACACCCGGTATACCATGGCAAAGCGACGTTTGTAGATGTCTTCAAGATTTTCTTTTGTCATGAATTACCCTCACCCTTGTAATAGTAATACGATTGAATCTGAAAAAATGTTGGGTGATCAAAAAATTATTCCACTCTATCAATGTGTAGCTCACCTTCATTTTTTTGCAATATAACATACAATATTTGCAAGATACGGCTAACGGTATTGCAATATATATTATGGTTTTATTATAATTCAAAATAATTGTGGACGTTTTACGTCCAATTATGACAGTGGGAGAATTATTATGAATACAACAGCAACTCAAAGTTTTTTTGCAAAGTTGCCATGTTATATTGGTGATGATGCATTTATAGTTTGTAAAAATGGTATTGCAAATGCAGAGGTAAGTAAAATTATTATAAGCAAAAATAATGAAATTGTATTTATGACAGAACGTAAAAGTGGCAAAAGGTCTAGTTTTTGGAGCGAAAAAGACATAGGTGAAAGAGTGTTCTTCGAGCGTGCAGAAGCCGTTACTTCTTTTAAACAGTTTTCAAACCAACAATAAAGATAATATACTAACCATATGTCAAGTGCTATAATAAATAGCGCTCAGAGTGGCTTATGTCACTCTGAGCGCTGCTATTATATTATTTTGCCGGAAATACTAATCCTTAAAACCTTGTGCTTCTCTTTCTTTTATTGCGTCTTTTCTGGAAAGATTTACACGACCGCGATCGTCGATTTCCATGACCTTAACCCATGTCATATCGCCTTCATTGAGGACATCTTCCACTTTTTCGACACGATGGTTTTCAAGTTTTGAAATATGAACCATACCGTCTTTACCCGGAACGAGTTCTACAAATGCACCGATTGGAATAACTCTTACTACTTTGCCGTGGTATAGTTTGCCAACTTCAGGTACAAACACAATGTCATCAATCATTTTCTTTGCGGCACGGCATGCTTCAATATCAGCAGATGCAATGTAAATGTTGCCATCGTCTTCGATATCGACTTTTGCTCCGGTGTCTGCACAAATCTTCTGAATAACTTTTCCACCTGATCCGATAACTTCTCTGATTTTGTCAGGATGAATTTGCATCATGATCATTTTTGGTGCTGTTGCAGCGAGTTCTGTACGTGGTTCAGAGATTGCAGGAAGCATGATTTCGTCAATCATTTGGATACGTGCTTCTTTACACATGTCAAATGCTGATTTGATGATATCCATTGTTAATCCATCATTTTTCAGGTCCATTTGGATGGCTGTTATACCTTTTTTTGTTCCGCCGACTTTGAAGTCCATTTCGCCGTGGAAATCTTCAACGCCTTGAATGTCAATAAATGTTGTCCATTTGTCTTCATCAGAGATGAGTCCGCATGAAATGCCCGCAACCGGTGCTGTAATAGGCACGCCAGCATCCATAAGTGCGAGTGTTGAACCACAGATTGCGCCTTGCGATGTTGAACCGTTTGATGAAAGAACTTCCGATACTACACGAATCGCATATGGAAATTCTTCAATGCTCGGCAGAACAGGCTCAAGCGCTTTTTCTGCTAATGCTCCATGTCCTTGCTCACGACGTGTTGTTGAGCGCGCGCCACGTGCTTCACCTACAGAGAATGATGGGAAGTTATAATGGTGCATATAGCGTTTTGTTTCTTCTTCATATATGGTATCAAGTTTCTGTACGTTTGAAACTGTTCCAAGTGTTGTTATTGAAAGCACTTGTGTTTGACCACGTGTGTATAGCCCGGAACCGTGTACTTGTGGAAGTAAACCTACTTCTGCCGCAAGTGGACGAATTTCATTCATCGCTCTACCATCAACGCGCTTGCCTTGTAGTAGCCACTCCTTAACGACTTTTTTCTGGATTCTATATGTGATTTCTTCCAGTTGCGCTGTGATTTCAGGATATTCTCCTTCGAAGTCTGCAATCATGCGTTCAACTACTGCATTGTAACGCTCTTCACGCACTTTTTTATCATCTGTGTCCATAGAATGTTTAACATCATCCATGTATCTGTCAATAATCTTCGCAAACAGTTCGTTATTGAACGATGCTTGTGCATATTCAAATTTTGGTTTACCAATCTCTGCTACCATTTCATTAATTAGAGAAATAACAGGTTGAATTGCATCGTGTGCAGTTTTAATGCCTTCTAGCATAACGTCGTCAGGAATTTCGTTGCCTGCAGCTTCAATCATTACAACCTTGCTTGATGTAGAAGCTATTGTACAGAACATTTCTGTCACTTCACGCTCTGCTGTTGTTGGATTAATAATGAATTTACCATCAATATAACCAAGTGCAACTCCGCCGATTGGTCCGTTAAATGGAATGTCTGAAATCGAAATTGCTGCAGATGCGCCAACCATTGCTGCGATTTCCGGTGAACAATCATGATCAACTGCGAGGATTGTACAAGTTATTGCAACATCATTGCGCAAATCGTCCGGGAACAATGGGCGCATTGGTCTGTCTATCATACGTCCCGCAAGCACACCGCGCTCGCCCGGTCTGCCTTCACGGCGTAAGAATCCGCCGGGAATTCTGCCTACTGCGTATAATTTTTCTTCAAAATCCACTGATAATGGGAAAAAGTCGATGCCGTCACGTGGACGTGGTGATGCTGTTACTGCAACAAGAACTACTGTTTCACCGTAGCGAACAAGTACTGATGCATTACATAATTCTGCAAGTTTGCCTGTTTCCATTGTAAGTGGGCGTCCTGCAAAGTCCATGCTGAACTTTTTGACGTCCGGGAATTCTCTTTTGTGGATAATCATTTATTCT
>WQWL01000149.1 GCA_009785345.1 Oscillospiraceae bacterium | reverse complement strand
TCAGCGACCTTGTCACCGATGCCATGTATGCTTTTGAGCATTGTGCGAGCAACATGAGGTGTGCTATTTGCAAGTGCATCAAGGTCAATAGTTCCGCTTGCGATATCTTTTGCAGCACTGATGATATAGGCAGCTCTATAACCACATCGGAGTGGTGCTAGACTCTCAACACTAACATTAGCGAGCTTTTCGGCAGAAGGGAATGTGTAATATTGCTTTCCTTCAAATTCGACAATATCCCCAAACTCTCGACAAAGAGCTTCAACAATTGACTTTATTCTCGGAATATTATTATTTTGTGAAATGATAAAAGAACAAAGAGCCTCCCATTTTTCTTGACGTAATATCCTGATGCCTGCACCAAAGTCAGTAGCGTTCTGCATGAAATCATCAACGCACAGATTTTTTCGGATTTCAGAATAGTCGCGGTCGAGATCAAGATAACTACACCAAATTGCTTCAAAATCATCAACAGAGCCGGAGATAAAGACACTTTCTCCAGCGCAACGCATTCTGGCAACACGCCCAAAAGCAACGCCGACATATGCGCCGGTTTCATCAACATTCCAGCGGAAGCATTGACCGCATTCAAAAATTTTTTCAAGGTCGAAGTCAGAAACACCTGTGACTTCGATTTCGTTTTTATGTTTTATAATATTCATATAGATTTTCCTTGTGAGTGCAGCCCATATCGGCGTATTATATTCTGATTCATGGAGAAAATTCATCACTAGTGTACCACATTTATTGTCCTTTGACAGCCCCATTTTTCTTACATTTAAGAAATAAAAACACCACATAGATATCTATGATTTAGTCAGCGATTGGTATAAACACACTTTACAAGAAGTTGAATAAACTTTACATAAATTTAACCGTTTGCTGGCTGTGGACTTTACATAAGGCTGTTACAATCAGATTAAATTAGATATTGAGCGAAAAGAAGATGACAATGAAAAAGGAGACATACACTGTTGAAGTTAGGGGCGTTGAAGTTAAATAAGAATATTGTTTTCTTTCTTGGAGCCACGTTGGCAATGGGTATCATGATATGGTTCGGATCAAGCCGGGACATTGACTTTGGGATTAATTTGACCACGGGTGCCACATATCCGCGTGCACGGGTGCTAGAGGTGATTTCAGATCAAACAGCAGTTGATGAGGATGGTGTACGCCGAGGGCGTCAAGATTTGATAGTGGAAATTTTGACAGGAGAGCATAGAGGGCGAATTGTTGAGGCACAAAACATACTTTTTATTGACGCAGCTGTTTATGCACAACCAGGGCAACGAATAGTGCTTTTCTTTGACTATCAAACAGGAGACACAACCTACTTTGCCAGGGTTCACACATACGAGCGGGCAACTGCGATGTATGTGCTTGTGGCATTGTTTTTCGGGCTACTTGCTCTAGTGGGTGGAAAATCGGGGATTCGTTCTGCCTTCGGTTTGATTTTTACGTTTGTTACCATCTTGTTTTTGCTCATACCCGCTATTGCCCAAGGCGCATCGCCTGCTGCTTCGACCGTATTTCTATCGCTTGTTATTGTTGCGGTTTCGCTTGTGGCTATCATGGGATTTGAGAAAAAAACCTATATAAGTATAGCTGGAACAGCAATTGGTATTGCAATTTGCTGTGCATTTTACTTTATCATTGGAGCTGCGTTGCGGATAACAGGATTCAATGTGCCGGAGATGAGCGTTTTGGTCACTGTAGGCTTTACCGCGAACACGAGAATCGCCGAACTTTTGTTTTGCGGGATATTGATCGCGTCTTTGGGAGCGGTTATGGATATTGCGGTTTCGGTGGCTTCAGCTACTGCTGAAATTGGTCAAGCATATGAGAAAACCGAATTTAAGACGTTGTTTCGCAGAAGCATGACAATGGCTAGAGACTGTATCGGCTCGTCGGTGAATACCTTAATACTTGCCTTTACGGGAGCATTTTTCGTAACATTGGTTTTGTTTCAGCTGAACAACTTTGACTACCATATGGTAATTCATCGAACAGACATTGCCATAGAGGTGATGCGAGCCTTAACAGCGTCTGTGGCACTGGTTTTATGTGCACCTGCCACAGCTCTAATTAGCTCGCGTGTGTATTCAAAACACATGTAATACTAAACACCAATAAAAGAGTAGCCATCTTTTCGGAATATTTTCCGTCTGGCATCGTTGTCCTCCTTGCCTTACGATAGTAAAGCCGCGTCGTCCGCCTCACCAGACGAATAATATTCTCGAAAATCTTATCTACCATTTTATCGGTGTTCAGTATAAGTTTTACATATAAATATCAACAATGTCATAAACAAGAAGGAGAAAACAAAGATGAAGAAAATTTTAGAAGCGTATCGAACAAGACGTACCGTAGCATGGTTGTTGACACTTATCATGATTTTAGGGACAATGACAGTGACTCAAGGTCTTGCGAGTGCCTATGAACAAGCCGAACAATCTGAGCTAGTAGTAGGAGAGTCAATATCCGTCGCAGATAATGTCCAGGTTGCGCCTGCTGCTGCAAATCCGAATTATAGAAATCTCAACCTAACTCCCGGCGGTGCTGTAAGTGAAATGCGTTTTACTTGGCACTCCCAATCAACATCAGGTAGTATTCGCATTTATGAGGCGGGAAGCACGACTCCCCTGCAAACAGTCGGGTCGACAACTCGAACCCTTACCTCCCGTTCCGCAGACTCAACGTGGTTTCCGGATGTTACCCCAGATTACACAGTACATCAAGTGATAGTTACAGGGCTTGCACCTGAAACAAATTACGAATATGTAGTAGTAGGTACAGGTTTTGAATCTGCCCGTAAATCCTTCCGCACCGGCGGTGGAGATAACTTTAGCTTTTTAGTCGGTGGTGATCCTCAAATCGGCGTGGGTGTTCAGCATCATAATTTAGACCTATCAGGTTGGCTAAACACAATGAGTGTTGCTGTGGAGCAAGTTCCTGACGCAGATTTCTTTTTATCAGTAGGCGACCAAGTACATACAAACAACAATAACATACCGCGTTCCCAGTATATGTACGACATTTTGTTTGCGCCGCCGGAATTTCATAATCTTCCATTAATACCGGTAGTGGGTAATCATGAAGCCGGGGCAGCTAATTCAAACGGACATCTTTGGCATAGTCATTACAACACCCTTAACCCCGAAGGAGCAGGTACAATCTTAGGTAATACACGTCGCCATGGAGCCCAGTATGTCCAGTTTGACTATTATGTCCGCTGGGGCAATATGATAATGATTGCACTGGACTCTAATACGCGTACATGGGGTGGCGAAAGACTTCAATGGTTTGAAAGTGTAATTGAAGCAAATCAAGATGCTGAGTGGAGAGTTGTTACATTCCATCACCCTCCATATTCTGTATACCGTTCAACTACAGACGGAGCTAAAACACAAATAATTCAAAACTGGATTCCTGAATTTCAACGTCTGGAAATCGATGTCGTATTAAGTGGTCACTGTCACTCCTATTCTCGTTCACATCAAATGATTAACAATGTGCCTCAGCTCGATCAACAATGGATTGATGCTGAAGGTCAGATTCAGCAAGGTACAGACAACACAAATGCTGTGCTTGACCCAACAGGTATCGTATACTTGGCATTTAACAGTGCAAGTGGCAGCGGGTATTACAACGTAACAGCTATGGCTAACAGACACTACATCGCAGACTGGAATCAAAACTTCCAACGTAATTTCTCCGTTGTTGATGTAACATCCAATACTTTTTCAGTAGCTACCTACCAAGTTAACGATGACAGTACAACTGTTTTGGTCGACGTTTACACCATTGTTCGCTCTGATGATAATGGCAACATGCCTATTGGCGTTGTGCCACGCCATATGGGCGACAGACAGTTAGGTACATTTATAAGAGTAGAGTCAGAAACTATCCGTGACATTCCATTGGGTACTGCACTGGCAGTAATTGGAGAACTTCTACCAACCCAAGTTGCTATAGAAACTGACATTCATATCAATGATGGTGGTAATCCTAGCGCTACACGTAACCCCGGCGGAGTATATGGTATACGCGTAAAACCGCTTTTGGCGGATGTTACGTGGGACTTGAATTCAATTATTCCTGCTTTTGACCCTACTTTGGCAACGCAACATACATATACGATAAGAGGTGAAGTAAATGATGTACCTGATGGTGTTGGCGGAGTTACTCCACCAATTACTGTTTACATAGAAGTCATAGTAGGTTTTGACCCCGCGCGACCATTTGATGGCTATGTTTCATACTTTGGTGCACGCTATCGCTTCTACGGACGCTCTAATGTAAACTTTATGTATGATGCATTTAACCCCGATATTTTCTCAACTTGGACAGGTGGTGGATTGGACCCTCTAGGTTCACATACACCAATTGGTTTTGGTTCTCCCCGCTCTTTAGGAGAAGTTGGCGAAGCGCATTTTTCAGGTCCACTCGTCACAGTTATACCAATGGGTGCCAGCTCTTATCAGAGAGGTACGCTTGGAGCCAATGGTAACCCTGGTCTGCATACGTTCACCTATTTCTCGAGAACTTTCTATTTACCTGAAGATTTTTGCGTAGAAAACTTGGGTAAAGTACGTGGTGCACACCATCTTGATGATAATATGCTTATCTTCATCAACGGCATTGAGATTTATCGCATCAACACTCACAATCAAAATGCCACAAATATCATAATAGGTCATCCTGTGAATTGGAACACCTATGTAGGTCACAACACAGATGCGCGCTTCCGCTCTTTCCACATAAATTATGATTTTAGCGGTCGTGACAGTGGATATATGCGTCAAAACACTGTAGGCGCAAATATGTTTGATGCTGCCAGTCGTACAAATTTAGAGCTTGCACTTCAGCCGGGTCAAAACGTGATCACTGCTGTTGTTGGACAAAACTCTGCCACAAGTTCTGATCTCTGGTTTGATCTGGAATTGTATTTTGAACTGGACACACCATATGTGGGTGTAATGCCTGAAGGACCATTTACCGACACAAGACCCAATGCATTAAGAGAATGGTTTGATAGGTATACAGAAATAACGCTTGCGACACGTGGGAATCTAGGCATATTTGAACATCAAAGTCCATTTGTAATTCCGGACGGAGTTACATTGACGGTTGAAACTGCTCTTAACTCACAACGTGACGCCCATATCGTCATAGAGGGAACACTGATTATCGCAGACATAGGAAGACTCAATAATCAGGGTAACCGTTCAACTATAACAGTTGCAGATGGTGGAAGACTCATTATCTACGGTTGGGTGGAGAATGTGACCGGCTCGATATTTATCAATGATGGTGAAGTTATACTTAGAGATAGTGGTAGACTAAATATACGTGCAGGAGTGTCTTACTGTTTGGAGTGTGAAACATTTACAAACGAGGGAGGAATCCTAAATATTAACAACGCTGCAAACAGGCTTCCGCGTTGTGCAGAAGAAGAATAATATCAAATTAACGGCAATTAATACTAAACACCAATAAAAGAGTAGCCATCTTTTCGTAATATTATCTACCATTTTATCGGTGTTCAGTATTAGCTAAAGTAACCGTGTAATATGATGACATGCCAGACTTGTCTGGCATGTTTATTTTTGATAGAAATTTATACTTGACATTGATTTTAGACAAATGTATAATGCGTATTAGGCATTCGTCTAAGTTCGTTGAAAAGCGAGGAAGCGCGATGGAGAAGATGAGAAAACTGCCGGATGCAGAATTCAATATCATGAAAGTTGTTTGGGCAAGTGCGTCGCCGGTAACAGCAAATATGATTATGAAACAACATGGCAATGAGGCAGGCTGGAAAGTACAGACAGCAATTTCCCTCTTACTGCGGCTCGTTGAGCGAGGTTTTTTGCACACAGAGAAAAACGGCAAAGAGCGCACATATTTTCCAAAAGTTGACAAGGAAACATACTTTAAGTTTGAAACAGGTAAATTTATGAAACAATTCCATGACAATTCATTTCTTAAGCTAGTCACAACAATGTATGACGATAAAGCAATGACCGATAAAGATATTGGCGAACTTTTGGAATGGATAAAGACAAGAAGGGATGGCAGTTGATTTGCAAACATTTATGACCATGCTGCTTATTTGCTCCGTTACAATGTCGGTGCTTGCCGTTCTGTACATGGCAGCTACACCAATTTTATCCAACAGGTATTCCGAGAAAGGACGTTACTATACGTGGTTTGTTATTGTTCTTGCATTAATTATTCCATTCCGCCCAAGATGGAGCAACCCATTTATTAGTATTGAAACATCGGCAAATGCGCCATCTTTCGCAACGGAAATCCATGTTGGAACACCGACTCCGCTTACAATTCCGGTCAACCTGCCACCTTTGGATAATATGATACCCACGAATGCGATCTCGAACATTTCATGGTGGCAACTAATATTCATGATTTGGTTTATAGGAGCGATTGCATTTATCATATATCATGGTATAAAGCATATG
>WQWL01000148.1 GCA_009785345.1 Oscillospiraceae bacterium | reverse complement strand
TTATATTTTTCGCAATAATACGGAGTCCTCAAAGCAGAATCCAATACTGCTTGTATTTTACTTTTATTTTTCAAAAACTGCATCCTGTTAGCATTCACATTCATATCCCTCGCATTATATAGTAGTAGTTGTTAGTGTCCCTCTCCAAGGTGATTCTTGCAAATCAATAAAATAACGTTTAATTGAAAAAATAACAATAAAACATACATTTTGAACATTCTTTTTGCCTAGCCATATCACACAATATTTGATAAGTTGGATCTTTTATTTGCTCGGCGATACTTTTACTACCACCTCCCAAATCACTTTTAATTCCATTGCACGGAAGAATCGTACCATCCTGATTTATAACCGCCATTTCTTGTCCCGCCAAACACATTGGCAGATTGCTATATTCTTCTTTCAAAAACACTTTACACAATCCATAAAACTGTTTTACATTATCTATATTATCCCAGCACTCACTATATAACGAATCAAAAAAGTCAATCATTTTTCCAAGCTTGATTTTCCGATCTTTTTTCACCGCTTTCCGATTTACGAGTGTCGAAAAATAAGGCACAAACGGCTGGAATCCTATGGTAAGCTCATTGTCTAGTGCCCATTCACACAACATAGGCATGTCTAAAACATTTTCTGGTAAAACTGTCGCAGATAGCGAAATCGACTTATCAGGATATAGCGATTTCACCGATTTAATAAATTCAACTGCTTTGTCAAAAGAACCTTTTACCCCTCTAACTGAGTCATGCCTGTCTCTTTTTCCGTCAATCGAAACTGAAATCGTATCTACGTTTTTCAAAGCATGAATCTTGTTTCCCCAGATTGTACCATTTGTACTTAACCTGACTTGAATATCCTCGCTTTTTAAAGACGAAATTATTGTTTCAACGTCACTGTGAAGAGCTGGCTCCCCCCCTGTGAGATATACACTTTTAACTCCACCAATTTTTATCACATCTAAAATACTATAGAATGTTGGCATACTCATATGCTGACCTTTTAGATGTCCATATGAGCACATTTTACAATGAAGATTACACTTGCTTGTGCATATCAGCAAAATATTTTGTGGTAGTACATAACTGCCTCTTTTATCTATTATGCTCACCCCTGTTTCTATATGTATTAACGAAATTCAAAACGTTACTAAGGCTCTTTCTCATATAAAGGTACCGACACCTCTTTAAAAATTAGATTGCTTAAGTTGTTTTGCTCCCCTCCAATAATTGCATCTGCAACATAACTATACATATTATCTAATACGTGCATCCCCCGCACGACTATACTTTCACACCTGCTAATAGTTTCTTCATCGTTCATACATGACAATAGCTTTCGTAAATCAAGTATTTCTTTAAAAACATCATCATCTCCTATCTCTTTTTCTTGAATGATTTCAACCACTTGGTTTCTAGATATGCAAATATCTCTGGTTAGTATAGTAAGTAGTGCTTTTGCAGTTCGAAACAGCACCTCATCACAACTACGGAATAGCATACTTGGTTTAGGCGTCCTTAATCTACAAACCATTGACCGCAATTCAGTTAATCCTCTTTTTGCAATATTCCAACAATCAGCAACTATTGCATTTTTATGAAAAATATTTGGCAACGGTTTCCCACGAACTATTTGACCTTTACTGATTAGTTCATACAAAAAGGGATTAATGACACAATTCGAGTTACTAATTTCACTGACTTTGGCACATGTAATGTCAACATTTTGAATACCAATTGTTCTTTGAGAAATTTGCTTTAATAAGAGCAGTGATTCAATTATTGAGGAAATATCATTAGTGCAAAAAGAAACAAATACATCTAAATCACTTTGTTTTTGAACAAACTCTCCATATATTATGCTCCCAAATATGATAACACGATCTAAGTTGGGTAAGTCTGCCACCATTATACTGTCGTTGAGCTGTTTTATTTCTGTATCCATGTCCATAAATTTCACTCCTCGTATCATGCATTTAATTTAGGCGTTTGCGAAATGCCGCACCCTGCATAAATACAGGTTTTTTGACGTTTAAAAATGTACAACACCTCACCTGCGATGAACATTCTTTGCATGAACGTTGCGCACTTGCTCAGGGTTTTCTTACGTGTAAGCGTAAAACAGGCGGTCACGTTCCAATGCGAATAGAATTAAGTTACAATTGATTCAAAAAGTCAAAAAAGTCGAAAAAGCGAGACTGTGAGATATTTGACGTTCTCTTTGTCCTATATTACGGTACTCGGTCAATTGACCCTCCGGCAGTTTCCAACCATGCACACATGGGATCTCGACTAAATATATTTCCCGTTGAATAATAGGATCGCGAAAAACATCCTCCCTCACATACAGCACCGTATTCACATGCTTTACAGATGGAGTGTCGCCTATCATTTTTTTCATAATTCTTTTTTATAAATACTGAGAAATTGTCTTGCAGCAAATTCTGTTTTCCTGAATGTGCTTTTGCCAAAGACGGACAAATCACTAGATCTCCCTTGTGTGTAACTGTATAGAATAAATAGCCACTTGGGCAGCAATAATTTTTTTTAGTATTTGCAATCCGTTCAAACAAATTAGACATAATTATGGGTATCTCACTATATTCATTTTTAGCTAAACAATCAATTTTTTCGGCAATTTTTACATATTCGTTCCAACTTGGAGCTAAAGAATCGTAATTTTGCTCTGCCTTTCCGCATGGTATAAGTGCCTCGTACTTTAAAAAACCTACACCTAAAGTATATGCATAATTTAATACCTGACTAATCCTGTTTAAATTAATTTTAGTAACCGCCATATTTACACCAATATTAAGTCCAGCATTTACACACATTCGTATTCCGGCAGTCGTACTTTCAAAGGCACCTATACCTCGCATTAAGTCATGTTCACATGCACGATCTGATTCTAAACTCGTTACAATTAAGTCTACCCTTGCTTCGGTCAGCATATCTGCTACTGCACTTGTCATGGTAACAAGGTTGCTGTTTAAAATAACTCGTAACCCTTTTGTTTTACAGTATTCAATTACTTTTCCCAGGTGTGGAACCATTAATGGCTCCCCACCTGATAGCGATACACACCTTACGCCTGCAGCAGCTATATTATCAACAATAGCTAAACAGTCCTCAAACTTCGTGTAAGGTTTCCCATCAACTTTATCGGAATAGTAATAGCAGTGCGAACATGACAGGTTACAAACATTTGATATTGTCCATACAACAAATACTGGCTCACGATGTAAAAAAACGGATTTAGGAAGCATTTTATCCAAATAGGATGGGGCAGACATCACTGCGCTTTCAATTTCCACATACAAATATACCGAAATATATCCACATCCAATGACTTTGAAATGTTTTAGCTGTGTGCTCCCTAATGCACAGAATCCAATTTCTCCGCATTTAAGCAATGGCATCGTATCAATGATTCGCCCAATTATTCCCTCTGGTTCAACAGTGACCGTTGCTCCAATATGGATTTGACACCCCTCAATATTCTTTTTTATCGAGTTCCAATTTTGTCTGAAAAAAGTACCAAGTTCTCGCAAATCAATTTGCAATGTTTCTAAATCAATCTCAACAGTAAAATTTTTCAATTGTTTTAATTTAGACATATTTTCCTAACACTTTCTTAACATCATTGCATATTTGTGCCATTTCCTCAGAACTCAAAGTGATAGACTTTTGTTTCCAAGGGGTATCTTTGAACGCCGGTTCAATTTCAATTGCATCGTCTTTTTCGTATCTTGGGATTATGTGATAGCTAAAATGTGGCATTTCTTGCCCGGCAACTTTGCCAATATTAGCACCCACATTTATGCCTTTTGCACCATATTCTCGAAGTGCCAAACATGAAGCATGTAAAACTCCATAAAATCGATTGGCAACTTTTTCTGGCATATCGTATGCCATTTCACAATGTTCTGTAGGAATTAATATTAAGTGACCTTTAGTTCTTGGATAAATGTCAAGCAACACCGCAACCTCCTTGTCAGAGTAGACAATGTAACTACCTGTTTCCGCTATAATCGCTTTACAAAATGCACAATTTTTCATTTTCATTTCTCCTTTCATTTGTTCTTTGTGTCAATTCTGAATGTGCTGCGAACCTAAGCTTTGATTTTATTGCCGGTAAAAAATTAGGAACACCTATTTCATCCACTTCATGTGCATCACTCCCATAAACAAATTTAACATCGTAACCAGAACATATTTGTAGAAATCGAACATAGAATTCTTCAAGATTAATCTTCATCTGCGCTGATAGGTAGTAGATATTTTTCAGCATTCCCCCATTCAATTCAATAAAAGTATTATGTAACGCTGCTTGCTTAACTAAATCATGAGACAATTTTAAAAGAATTTGATCTGTGCACCCCGCTAAAAGAAAAATATCCCATGGATGAACAAGCACATCTAACTGTCCCGTATTAATTGCTGTAACTGTTTGAGCAACATATTGCCTAACCAATTGCTCTACTTTTTCAGGTAGCATAAGAAATTTATTGCGATATTCGCTTATTGGTTCCTTTGGATATAAATTATATTGCTCAAATCCATGAACTCCTCCACTTATGATATCCCAAAAACCAAAAACTCCATTTCTCAAACACCACATGATTTCTTTATTTTCTAGAGAAAGTTCAACGCCAAATAGCACATCCAAGTCTGTATTGAATCCATTGTTTGAGACATATCCCCACCTATCTAATAATTGCACCATATGTTCCTGCACTAAAAAACAATGCTCAGTTATGGCTATGTGTTTGAGTCCTTTTTGAATGGCTTTCTCGTATATAGATTCAAGAGAAGATTCACTATCAAATGACCATTTTGAATGAATATGATAATCTGCAATTGGTGTATTCATAATTTCATATCGTTAAAAAATTAGAGCATGTTGGATATTGATTGCTCAAGTTTCCATAAACCGAATATATGACACCTTTACACCCACCACGGCATACATGATACCCTTCACACTTCTCGCATACCGCCTTATCCTGTGTAGAAGTCCCTCCAATGTCTCTAAATAGGCGAGATGTCCATGCGTCTTTGATAGAATGTTGCGATATATTATATTTTACAAATTCAATATTGGAAAGCAGAATGCAAGGTATTATATCTCCGTTAAAGTTTATATCACATCTAAACCGCCCTGCTTCACAGCCCGTGTACACATACTTAATCATTTGCTCATCACCCAATTTCTCATGCCAATTTTCCAAAATTGATGCATTTACGACCCCTGTACAGTTAATGTGAACATTCCTATATTTAGAAATGATGCCATACAATATTTCTTTAAGTTCAACAATTTCGCAATTGTTTGGTACTAACTTATTCCCATGCGAGCCTCTTCCAACGGGTGAAAATACCATTAATTGAAAATCCAAAACACCTTCCGACACCCAAAAATCAACCATATCACCTATTTCACAGATATTTTCTGAAGTGATTGTAGTACTAATTGTCACACCTATTCCATTTTTGAGGCAATTCTTAGCACCTCTTAGTGCTTTTTCATATGCCCCATGCCCCCGTAGTTCGTCATGCGTCTTTGCATTCGCGCCATCCACGCTAACCGATATGCAATTTAAACCAACATCTTTCATTTTTTTTGCATATGCCTCGCTAATAGCAATAGCATTAGAAGCCACATAAATCGACAGCCCTAACCTATGTGCCTCTTCAACAACACTCAAAAATCCCTTATAAATCAGCGGTTCTCCCCCAATCAGAACAATAGTAGGTATTTTCATTTCAACAGCCTGATGGAACAAATCACTAATTTGCTTTCGCGAGAGTTCTTGTATGCAGTTGCTTCCAGCATTAGCATAACAATGTGTACAATTCAAGTTGCAACGTTGGGTGATGTTCAAGTACAGTCTTAGCGGTGATAATAGTCGGCTATCGTTACTTCCCCATAAACTATAATCCGGATTGTATTTATACATTGTCTCTGGATCCTTTTTACAAAAGTTGATCACTCCATAATTTATCATTGTTAAGTAATATTTTTCTACCTCAGATTCAGAGACATGTAGTGATTTGTCCAACAACTGTTGCATAATGCTCGCTATCGTGTTTTCCCCATCACAAAGCGAAAGCAAATATGAACCTAATTTGTTGCTATAAATTAAAAATCCATACCCTTCAAAAGTACTCCCACTGCTTTCAAAGCAAATTGTTCCAAAAAATTCAGTTCTAATAATTGTTTTTTCAGTAATACAAAGTGGCATCTCTCTAGGCAATGTTTTATAAAGCTTTTCAACCTGATATGTATGCATCCGTCCAATAAGAGTGTATGGAAATGTAAAGCGTGGAATTCCTACAGCTACTGGGCGTAATTCAAATAGGCCAGAAATTGATTTAAAGTTCATAGTAACGTGCCTCCCATTTCAATCATGACTCCACATTGTTTACGGCTGCGCCGGGTGCCTGAGATTTGGCAATGTGGCGTGACCGATTAGAAATCAATAAATCAAAATCATTTTCATGAATATTAATAAAATCATAACAGAGACCAACCGAAGCGAAGC
>WQWL01000147.1 GCA_009785345.1 Oscillospiraceae bacterium | reverse complement strand
TGTGCAGAGACAATTGTTGTGTATACTAAGGCACTAAGAAATACAATTGTTATGAGTACTATAGATTGTCTTTCCAATAAAAAAGCAGTTGTGTGAATGACAACAACTACCTTTACTGTATAAATTTAGTTATAGGTTTTCTTCATATTTTAGATTTTCAAGGATAAAACCATTTAGCTCATGGGCAAAACGGTAATCAATCCTTGCTAAATCCAAGATCTTGCATAAAGTAATTGTTATGTTAGATTCACGCAGTACATTGATTGCCCAAATGATTTTTCGCTTTCGCCATACATCGATAGTCTCCACGCTTTCGGATATAAAGGCGGATGTTTTCGGCATTCGTATCAAACGATATTTTTTTCTTAAATGGACAATACCAATATGCAATGCAATTCTATGCAATGTAATCCTGATCGGTCTGTCAGTAGCATTACGAAAAATGTTTACCGCTTCCTGAACTCTCTCCAATATCTCCGAGTCATGTGCAGCCCAATCATAATGGTGCGTATTCTGCGATGCCGGCAAATGCTTATCAAACCATAACCGGTCGTTCTCCCACAACCATTTATAGCAGGATGGGGCAAGTCTTTTAAGACTGGTGCGGCTGGCTCCAGGATTCTCAGTAAGAAGCTGTTTCCATGTTTGACGCCACATGATGCGTTTTTCGCTTTCAGTCAAAACTGGCTTTGGGTTTTGTTTTGGTTTTGGTACATACTTTTTTTCATGCCCTGTTACGTCATCCGATTTCACGTAACCAAGCTTGACTGCGTATTTTTTTACAGTATTCCTACTGCATTGCAGATACTCGCCTGTCCGCGTCGCAGATAATCCTTGTTCTATAAAATACTCGCGTAGCTTTTGTTGCCACAGATTACCGTACGACTCAACATTCACCTTTCCTGTGTATTGTTTTTCTTTTGGGATGGGATGTTGTCGCCGATATGCAAAACCGCAGTACGGACATTTAAATAAAGCCTTGGGTAAACTATAAATATAACGTATATCAATATTCTCTATCACATCCTCAAGATTATGAGGACAAACTGTATTCCGGCAGGGCCATGGACCTTTGCCATATGGCAGTGGTTCTTGGCAATAACCGTTTAAGAATTCGGAGGTTGATCCGGCCAGTAGAATATGGAGCAAAATGTGATACATTGGATGTTGTAACCTGGAAGGATAGAACAGGATGCGCTTTATCCATGTAATTGCTATATCATAGTCATATGCCCCTACCAGTTTTAATAGTTCCCTACTATATAATTCGTTAACTGCATGATAGATTTTGTTAAGCCATTTCCGACCGCTCAAACTTGCAAAACCAGCGTTATAAAACCATAAACCGTATTTTATATAAACCTGGTCATAAGGCCCATAAAGATGTCCGTTTTCCAATAACCATTGGCTGTTTCTAGACAGAAGTGCCAGCTTTTCCAACATGTTATCTTTAAAGCTGTCGCAAAAGTTGCTTTTTTCTATCATATCTAGAGACGCGGGATAAAATTTTCGGTTTGCCAGTGTAATTAACACGGGGGAGTCACGTAAAGGCTCCCCGTGTTGATGGCATATTAAAACGCCTGGCAATTGGTGGACACGGTGCCAGTATGGTTCACCCCAAGCCTGATTATCTTCACGCCAGCAACTTTCACAAAATCGCAGGTACAGATTTTTTGGCTGCCTTAAACGACCTGCCCCTATCCTGGGAAAGCTGTTTCTCTTTGAAATATCCTCTTTTTCTATATATTTGAAGAAGGAATTCTTTCGCTCCTGTGAAAGAAAAGGCGTGAAATACGGAAACGCAGTTGTTTGACGAATTAAATACTCGGGTGTCAGCATGGCATTCTCAGGTAAACATAATGCAAGATTGCCAATACCTTGTGGTACATAAGTGTTTAGGATTATAGGTCGCTCGAATATCTTTTCGTTCAACTGCCGATAGCTTGGGTGGCCCAGCCGTAAATGAAGCCTGCAAAGGACACTATAAAGCGTTTCATCCGGATATGGGGTTGGAAAAAAAGAAAATATTACTTCACCATTCGTCTTTGTCATTGGACAGAACGCCAGCTTCATTTAACTGGTTATAAGATTCTTCAGCGGATACATTGCGTAAATCCTTTTTGTCCAGTGGTGCTTCCACCAGGGGGTTCTGCGTTTCCATGTTCAAGGTCAGCTTAAACGCTTTGTGGATTACACGACCGAGAGACTGGCCGGTCTTTTGGCCAGCCAGCACCTTTTTCACACATGCTCGCGCTGTCTTTGCAGGTATTTCCATCTCAATTAGTTTAACTACTGCCTGTTCTTCCAGTGAAATGTTCGAAATGGTATCCTTGGTAGGCAGGGTTTGCCTTGCGTACACAGTGAGGTAATCTTCAATACTGATTGGCCGGATATCTTCGTATTGCATTATTTTCCTCATATCACCAGAACGCAGTGCTTCCAGCATAGGCTTAACCAGCTTCATGCTTTCGGCAGCACTTTCCCGGATGATTTCTGCTGTTACACGTTCCATACCGCTATATATGGTTTTGATTTGGGTAATTCCATAAAGTTTTATTGCAAGATCTATAATCCCTTGCGTTTCCTCATACAAAGTGTTTTTCATTTCTTCAGTATAATGACATTTATATCGAGTCCACTGGTACTTCCACATGCTATGTATCATGATTTCCCATGAATCATCATTTTTCATATGCTCCCAGATTAAATCTCCCTGACCGCTGCCGCGCCTGGCTTGCCGGAACTCGCTTTGCAGGATTGGCAATGCTTTGGGCGTTCCGATCAGGATCACGGGCACGCCGATGGTATTGACCAGTGTAACAAAGAAGTTCAGCATTTTTTCCGAACCACCGCTTTTCGCCTGGCTCAAATGCTGGATTTCATCAATAATCAACGCGCCTAAACCATGCGTATGTGCGAGAACGGACATTTTCTCCATCATAGTATCTACAGTATTCCGGGATGCAGGAAAACTCTTTGCATAACCAGTTTGGAGTATCCTATCCAGCTCGCTGAAAAATTTCATGCATAATCCCTTGATAGAACCGTCATAAGGACAATCCAACTTCATCCATGTAACTTGATTTACGAAAAAAGGCTTTTCTGCATAACGAGTATGTGTAATACATTGTGGATAAAGGGACATCACCCGTTCAATAGCTGTGGTTTTTCCAACCCCGGATACACCAATGATAGTAAACCCGATGCCTGTCGTTCGGACACTTCTATAATCCGCCGGTTCAAATCGCTGGGCAATCTGTTGATAACGCCGCACATATTGGGGCGTTATTGGATTCCTGCTCACATAACCCTGCCGTATACATCTGGACACCCTTTGCTCAATATCAAGATGGATATATAAAGGCTGAAAATACCGGTTGAGCCGCATAGTGCTGTGCTGCCGGGAATATGTGCTCAGTTCTCGTTCAGCTTCATTGTAATCAGGCTTAACTGAAAGTGCGTCTACTGCGGCTTCCACAGATGGCATAATCGGGGGCAAGGCTTCAATAAATGGATTTCTTTTATAATCTTCAATGATCTGGGGCAGGTATTCTGCTGGATAATCGGCTTTAATCATCGTACTCTTCCTCAGCCATCTTTTTAATCAAGGCAGTGATCGGATGGATAGGTTTTTCGGCGGTTTTAGACCCCGTAGAAACAATGCCTTCAGGCATATCACCTAAAGAAAAGGCTTCCCCCTTACGGAGCTGTTCTTTTTCCTCTGCCCTGTTTTCACGAATCCGGAAGGTTCGTTCACTTTTCGAAATAGGCAGTACTGTCTGCTTTGCCATTTCTTCAGCTTCAGCCACAACTTTTTCTATTTCTGTATTCAGATCCACATCTGATTGCAGACACCGCATTTTATTTTGACCTCGCAGCTTACGTTCCTCTGCCTGCTGGTAAATTAATTCATCCATACTTTTTCCAAACCATTTTGATTCCCAATCCGCCAGATAACATTTCGTGAACTTTGCTCCACTTACATCTACATTATGTATATAGATGTTACCCATGTTCCGTGGATCATAGGAAATATCTACTTTGTAGCTGCCTTTTGCTTTGGCAGTTTCAAACCAGCGCTCTAAAATGGCCTGTTCAGAGTGATAGTACAAGCCCTTGAACCGGATTCCTTTACCAGTGACTAACGCTGTATCCGCAGGCATTAGGCAAAACTTAATTGTATCTTCCGAAACTGAACGAAGCTGCCCTGAGCAATGTGCAATTCCCCAACTCCACAATTCAGTAGGGATTGGCTTTATATTGTCGGCGATCATACCTTCGGTACGTTCAAAACTTTCAAGGAAATGCTCATTGTTATGACTAAGTACACTCTGGATCATGATTCTTGTAAACTGACGGATATCCAGAATGGCGTCAAGTCGATAATCTTTTCCGCCACGTTGAGCCATATCCGGTTTCACATGGCCGGGAAGGAACATTATTGTCTTGACATTTACACTGCGAAACAATCGTTCGACAATTCCCTTCATATCAGCCCGAAACGCAGGGGCATTGTCCACACGTACATTTAGTACATTGATGAGTGTTTCAACCGATTTTCCCTCTAACTCTCCACGATCAGCTAAAATGGCATCGGGGAGGTGGTGGCAGGGCCACTTTCCATCTGAAATGGTCACACCGTAATCGGCGCAATATTTGCTCTTGCTACTTGCCGCGTTAGCTAACGCCATCATTGCGCCTGCCCACGAAGGGCCTTCCAGCCCCACATACATGCCTGTGATCATTCGGCTGAATGTGTCTGTCAAAAAATAGACGATTGGCCGACCGATGATATTGGCGCGATTGAATTGAGAAACCAAGTATATATCGCCTACCGTAGCATCCATTTGATATTGTGCCCCAGGCCCACTGATGTCCGCATCTGATTTACCGAGTACAGCCCTGTGTTCCAGATTGTACCTCGACTGGCCCTTTCTAGTAATCAGCTTTTCTTTTGGATCATACGTTTTATAATACCAATACTGGAACTGTCTAAAGGTAGGTATCTCATTGGGTTCCAGCAACTCATTTCGAATACTCCCATCAGGCTGTTCAACAGGTGTGGTGAAATAATCTTTGACCATCAACCCATAAGCCGCCTTAAAGCTATACTCTTGTCGAGTATGATAATACTTTTTTACAGCCTTCATAAAGATCTGTCTGGTTGCTTCATTTATATTTTTTCCAGCGGTGGGACCATATTTTGATGGTCGGCCAATCTTGCTCGTGCTGGGTTTTCTCTCTTTTCCTTTTCCACCTCGTTTGCTAATCTGTGGTAAAAACGCGTTTTTGTTTTTTCCTCGTTGCCAATACCATCTGAGATACTTATATAAAGTCATTTTTGAGACACTATGTCGACTAATCAGATTTTTTATTAAACTGCCCCGCAATTTCCTGTTATAAACAGCAGGTTCATCTTCGACAATCTCATTAACTAGGCTCCATACTGAATCCCTAAACAATTTATCACTATCAGTTATCGCTTGTTCAGGTGTATTATTCATATATGGATCATCGTTTCTCTTCTGTATCTCCCCGTTATTTAGTTGCTCATGCAGTTTAGACATCGCTATGTCTTCTGGCAATTTATTCTTTGTCAGATTATATACATATACCAGATCTGCCTTTGATGATATCCACAAAACTCGGTATTCGTCACCGGTGGCTGTAGATACAAAAACATCGTTTATACTGATCATACTCATACTCAAAACCTTACCATTCGCTGATTGTATTCATTATTATAATCTGTTTCGCATTTAATTTCCTTACGCCACATCAGATGCTTTATAAGTAACAGGCCGCTTCCTGCAGGAAATTCATAACGTTCATCAAACCATGCTGCTGCTTGTTGTGTTGAAGTGGCTTTTACCCAGTCAATTATGCTAGCTCGATATTCAGGCTCAGTTAGATGCACGGGCAATATAGACGAGGTATAAAGCCATTCGATGTGCTTCGCTTTTTGATAATCGATTTCGTGTTCTGTAACGATTTTCCAATCAATGCCAAGGGCATCCCAGTACCTCCGCTCTATCTCTAGTTTCTCCAGTGTTCGTTTCTTACTAAGTTCAGATGAATTTTTGATTGTTCTTGCTTTATATCCGTTAACTGTAGAAATCATGAAGTCACAGGTTAATACATACGGAAATCCACTGTTGCTGTCCCTCGGATATCTGATACTCGCTTTTAAAGCAAGTTCCATAGCTAATTCCATATCAAGCAATGGATATTGCTCGCGTATATCTAAAACATTATCTGACCATTCGAGAAGATAAAAGAAACTTAATTCATTGCGTGATAGGAAATGATGAACTCTGTTTGTCTTATAGCTGTATATCCTAGAGGACATACCTTTTGATGAGAAGTCCTGTATTACAATCCATGGCTGATATTTTTGTCCTTCACCTTGTCCGCGGCCAGCCGTTATGTATGATTCGTATTTCGTTTGGTTCCAAACTCGTCTACGTTTTGACATTCTTCTGTCCCTACCTGCTCTTTTTTGCCATAGTATACATTATAATTGTATAGTATACAATACATTTGCATAGTAAAAAGAACAATTGTCATAGTATACTTAACAATTGCCATTGCACA
>WQWL01000146.1 GCA_009785345.1 Oscillospiraceae bacterium | reverse complement strand
AGAATGGTGTCATTTATACTGTACATAAGGGCTTCTCCTTTTGTTATGTATTTGGATTTTGACACCTAAATTATAACAAATTTGAGGCCCTTATTCTATTTTTTTCTTCACCTAACAGGTGAGACGATGAATCACAAAAACTATGTAGTCGCAAACATTGAAACAAATTTATTGGCGATCCGTGAATAATTCAGGATTAGCTTTTGTGCATTAACCAGTAAAACGTCTTTCATATATTCAAAATCCGTTGTATCTTGCTGAAAGGTTTGCTCTGTACCGATTGACTTAACTTCTGAATATGGTGTCACTTTGCGCTTGTCTACACCCTCTGCTAATTCAATTATCTGCCTGCCTTGGTTGCCTAAAAGTGCTATTACGCCTTGAGGGTTTTCATAAATTTGCCGAACAGTTGTAATCCCTACTTCTTGTAGTCTTTCTGCGGTTTTTGCGCCCACTCCGTAGATGGTTCGCACATTGCGGTCTATGATGAGATTTTTCAAATCTTGTGGTGTAGGAATTTCAAAATAACCATTAGGCTTCTTTTCCTCGCTGGCTAATTTTGCAGACATCATAGAATAACCCACTCCAATGGAGCAAGTTAAACCGACTTGCTCCATTGTTCTGCGCTTAATTTCATTTGCGATATCTGACGGACTTCCAAATGAGTGAGTTGTTCCTGTAATGTCCAAGAATCCTTCGTCAAGAGAAATATACTCGCATATATCGGTATAATCACTCCAAATTTTATGCACATGTTGCGATGCTGTTTTATATTTCTCCATGCTAGGATGCATGTAGATTCCGTGTGGGCATCGACGGTATGCCTCTTTGATGCTCATAGCAGAACGTACACCAAACTCACGCGCTTCATAGCTGCATGTCGAAACCACTCCCCGCTCGCTGGGCAGTGCTCCAATTATGAGAGGTTTGCCTGCCAAATCCGGATTATCACGAACTTCCACAGCTGCAAAAAAAGCATCCATATCAATATGCATTATTGTTCTGTCCATAGCATCTCCGTCATGCCTCTTAGTCTAAAATAATCTTTTGACTCATTATAAATCATTTCCCACTTTGTTTTCAATGGCTATCATAAAATCGATTTCTCTCAATTTTACTTAGTTAGAGATCATGCTATTCTTCCCGTTATCTCATTTTCAACAAATGTCTTGATATAAGGCTTACTTACATCGGTCATTAAAAATTCAAAGCAATTGTAGCGGCATTTTTGAAAACGTTCATCCCCAATCATAAAGTCATAACCATTACACTTTGGGCTACAAGTATTATGAACAAGGCGCTTACATATACCGGCAGTTTCAATATGTTGCACCATTTCTTTTGGAAGTGTATTTAGAAAATCCGGATAATTATCTATTCGCTCTCCATAAATACGCGTTATCATTCCGTTTTTCCTGAATACAAAGTTCATAATGGCTTTAAGTGGCTTACCGCGCTTATAAGAAGCAAGGTAGCCGCTTTTCTTTTGCTCAAAAGTCACCTTACAATTGTTTTCCAACAAATAGTTGTGCAATTCTTGAACAAACTCTCTGTTATTTGCCTCTACCGTTTCAAAAAACTGTTCAAAACTGATTTTTTCCTTTGCCATAATTAATCCCCTTTCAATTTTTGCATTTCATAATTATTACATCATAGCATAACTAACACGACAACTATATGTCGTGTTAACACAATTTCACGCAGTTAAAACGAGCGGAGCAGAAAACTCGCTCCGCTTCAAAGTATTTCACATTAATTACAACTTATGCACTTTCAGACATGTTTTTAATGATGGCATTCCTGCGTGCAACTTGATATAATGACTTAAAAACGCATCATAATGTGATGTATGAGGACGTGAATATGAAAACAATAATTCTGTACGCGACAAAACACGGTGCGACTGCCGAAATTGCACAACGAATCGTTGACAAAATTGGCGATGCGATCCTTCATGATTTAAAGCAACCTACTCCCGATCTTACAGAGTACGACTGTATCATTATCGGCAGTGCGATTTATGCCGGAGCATTTCGCAAAGAGGCAAAGGCATTTTTATCACAAAGCTCAGACATTCTCAAAGCAAAGAAGCTTGCTATATTTGCAAGTGGCATGAGTAAGGGCGAGTCAGATAAAATTTTCACCGAAAATGTACCCACTGAACTTCTACAGGCAGCCAAAGCGGCGATGCTACTTGGTGGAGTGTTTGACCCAAAAAAGGCGAACTTTGCCGAGCGACTAATTATGAAAGTAGTAACAAAGCAATCCGGATATGTTGATACGATTGACGATAACAAAATAACTGAATTTGTCGATGCACTTGTATAGAAAGTGAGTGATGGAAAAATCATGTCTAGTAGAGTAAAAACTGTACGTACATACCTCTTGCGTGGATTTTGGATTTTATTTGGAGCTGCGGCTTTTGGTTATGTTACTTTTACTTTTTGGGTAAGCTTAAATGAAAACGCATTTGTTGCATATATCGTAAATGTCGCGATTATTTTATTTTTTACGATAATAGACAAAATGAGGTTGGATTATCTGTACAAAAGAAAGAAAGCCCCTTTTAAGAGCAAGAGGCTTTCAGAGTTTTTTGATTACTTCGTATTAGAAAAACATAGTTTACATTCTATCAAATCATCTTTATATGTATTTTACATTTTAGTTTTGATTTCATCTCATTTGTTGCTAATAAATCCGTACCTGCTTGAAGTATCTGAGAGCGTCCGCAGCTACCTTACCACAATCGGATACGGCTTAATCATTTTGGTTGCAGTAGATAAATTTATTGGTCAATTTATGAAAGACGAAAAGCGTATAAAAACTTATGAGGACAATCAGAAAGAAAGTTGAAGCTATACTATAACACAACAAACACGACAACAATGTGTCGCGTTTGTTTGCAAAAATTGACGCATCAGAGCTAATATTCTGCACTTAGTAAAAAATCTGCAATATGCATAGTCTTTATGCCTTTGTAATTGCCTCCTGCAAATTCATCTGTTCGCAAAACATACTTAGGGTAATTATCTGCTATGCCAAGCAGTCTACCATACTCTCTTTTCTCGGTTTCTTCACGCTCTATGCGCTCAGAGATTTGAATATATAGCTTATTTTCTTGTTTAGTAGCTACAAAATCAATCTCGCCATTTCCGATTTTGCCTATGTAGACATCATATCCACGCCGTAGCAATTCAAGATATACGACATTTTCCAGCATTGCGGCTATGCTGTCCAGAGTATAGCCCAGAACACTATATCTAAGTGCCGTATCGGCTAAATAAAACTTCTCTTGAGTTTTTAGAATTTCTTTACCTTGAATATCGTAACGAGAGCAACGATGTATGATAAAAGCGCTTTCCAACTTGCGTAGATAATCATATACAGTTTCGTTGTCAATCTTGCGTTGCTCATTTTTTAGATATTTTGCGATGGAGGTGGCGGAGAATGTCCTGCCCACATTGTCAAATACAAACTTAACAATGCGCTCTAGCTGGTCAACCTTACGGATATGATTGCGCCTTACAATATCTGTAAAGATTGTGGAATTATAAATATCCCTCACAATGGAATATGCCTCGTCTTGTAAATACTCCTGTAAATGAATCGCGGGAAACCCCCCCATACGGATATACCGAGCAAATTCTTCATTCTTACTAAGACCATCACTAGAATCATAATGCTCTTTAAAATCCATATACTCCATAAAAGACAATGGGAACACTCTAAAAGATACATATCGCCCTGTTAAATAAGTAGATATCTCTGAGGATAGCATACGAGAATTTGAACCGGTAATGTAAATATCTACATCAAAATCCGTCATGAATGAATTAACAGCTTTTTCCCATGAATCGATTTCTTGAATTTCGTCTAAAAAAAGATAGGTTTTACCACTTTGTACGAGGCGGACCTTCACTTCATCGTATAATTTTTTGGCTGTCATATCCTCATATTGCAAGGAGTCAAAGCTATATGCGAGGATGTGCTCTTGTGGCACACCACGCTCTATTAGTTCGTTCATAACCATTTTTAAAATTGTTGATTTACCACAACGACGAACGCCGGTTAATATCTTTACAAACGGAGTGTCAACATATGGCATTATCTTCTCAATGTATTGTGGTCTTAAAATCAATGTAATCACCTCAATCTAGTAGGAAAGCAGTTCTGATCTTCAGAACTATTTATGAATATAGGTAGTATACCACAAAAACATTCCCTTGTAAACGCTTTTGCGATTATAGACCGACAAAGATGCGAAACAAGCAAGAATTTACGGGTTTAATCGGCAGAATTTCAGGAAACGTCAGTAGTGGGTAGCATCTTTTTCTTTTGATCAAATTCTTCTTGGGTTAAAATACCACGGTGTCCTGTTCATATTTTAAATATAACAAAAGCAGACGATTTTGAAAAGTCTGCTTTCGTATGAGTATTGTTCAGAACCGTTTATGCTCCGGCGTTCAATGTAAGTTGCCAGATTATACCGAATTTATCTTCTACCATTGCAAATAGTTCACCGAAGAAAGTTTTTTGAAGCTCCATGTATACGTCGCCGCCCTTTTTTAGTGCATTGTATACTTTTCTAATTTCTGCTTCATTGTCGAACCCAAGTGTTGGACAGACATTGTTTCCTCTGACAAACTCGCCAGTATCAGGGGCATCTGAAAACATAACGACCATATCACCCAGTGGCAATCCTGCATACATAACTCTATCTTTGTCTTTCTCGCTTACTTCATACCCATCAGCGGCAGGTGCGTCACTATAACGCATTAGATTACCAACTTTTGTTTCAAAAACATTTTCATAAAACCTGAGTGCCTCTAAGCAATTTCCATCAAAGTTAATAAATAGTTCCAGTTTCATATTCTTCTCCTTGCATTCTATAAGTTTTGTTGTTTAACACCATGGTTTATGGTGCAGAATTCTTGTTGCCAAAATATCTGCCCCAACAGTCTAACATGTATAATCTTTGCGCACAAGCTGCAAGAACGAATTTCTCAATTAACATTCTCAATTAATTGAGTTCTTTTCGTATATGCCATTGAGTATTTGTGCTATAATAGATGTGTCCTTTTTAGAGTTTATTAACATTTGAAACATCCTATAATAACTTTGACAACCACCAAACTCAATAATGGCAGTTGATATGATGAATTTAAAATTTGTTATAGGAACATTGATTTGGGGGGTTATCTTATTGTCAAAATCGGTAAACGTAAAGTGATTTTTCAGTCAGTAGTGCTTATCCTACCATATCTGCTATTTTAAGTTTTGCGATTAAGGAAACTGGAGCTGGGAAAGTAAAACATATTACATAGAAACATAGAAAAACAAGGAGTCTACAAAAATAATGCTCTCTGATTTACTTTTTAGCTTTAATGCTGTTATACCGATTTTTCTGATAATGCTCCTTGGTTTTGTTGTAAGGCGATTAAACATCATTGACACTCCGACAACCAAGCAGATGAACACGCTTGCATTTAAGGTCGTACTGCCGATAATGCTATTCAATTCGGTACACGGTTCTGATTATTCACAAATGCTTGACCTAAAATTTGTAGCTTTCCTTATTCTTTCTATAATTACATTCTTTTTTATTTGTTGGATTATTGCTATAAAGTTGATTGATGATAATAAGAAAAAAGGTGCGTTTATACAAGGTAGCTTCCGAGGAAACTATGTTATTTTGGGCGTAGCACTAAGCACAGAGGTGCTTGGATTCACACCACCTATAGCGGTTACAGGAGTCATTTTGGTAGTCCCAATTTTTAATATCCTATCGGTGATTATTTTGACTATTTATGGCGAACAAAAGACTGAATCCGGAAGTATAGCAAAACAGATTATTAAAAGCATTGTAACAAATCCGCTCATTATAGCCATTTTTACAGGGATTACTCTTACACTACTAAACATAGAGTTTCCCCCGCTACTAAACACTCCAATAAACATGGTGGCTTCGTTAGCAACTCCGTTTGCACTGTTGGTTATCGGTGCAAGTTTGGATTTTTCTAAAATAAAAGATAGACTTAAACACACTTTAATTGCAAGTATATTGAAGCTTATTGTCATGCCGGCTATTTTCATGCCTTTGGCTATATGGTTAGGGATTTCGGCTGAGGGAATCGTGGTTCTTTTGGTGCTGTATGCTGCACCAACTGCGATCGTGAGCTATGTTATGTCATCTAACATGGGCGCTGATGAACATCTGGCATCAAGCATAGTAGTCTTTTCATCACTATTTTCAATACTAACATACACAATCGGCGTTTATATCTTGCGTGTTATTGGTGTTGTATAGAGCGTGGATGGTTATAGCCTCTGTGAGGAAATGTTAACTTTTGAGGTAAATTCATGAAAATACACAGAATAATTGCAACATCAATAATAATAGCGATTTTAGCCATCCTAGTGGGCTGTTCTAATAATGTCAATAATGAAGCGACTCCTGCCCCAAGTGACGAAACAGTTGCTCCGGTTGTTTTGCCAACTCAATATGACTATGTCTTTGAAGCGGAAACAATCCCATTTCCGAACTTGCCAAGTGGTTTTGATCATGTTGAGAATATCACAGTTGCAAATGACATGATATATT
>WQWL01000145.1 GCA_009785345.1 Oscillospiraceae bacterium | reverse complement strand
CTGCTGTAGATGGCACTGTCGGAGCTTATGAAATCATTGACGGTGAAATAATACGTGTTGAGATTTCTGAGCTTAGAGTAGATGGTTATATAACGATTACATTCCAAGCAACAGTATACGAAGCTGCCGAAGGCAAGACATTTACAAACACAGCCATACTGTCCCGCGACGAAGATGGGAGTGACCCTAAGTATAATTCACAGTGGCGTTATCGCTATGATGATGAGTACGGATATGTCGGTTACTGGGGACAAAAACGTGATCCCGATACAGGCTACTATGTTTACCTGGAAGATGACGCAACGAAAAATGTACCACTGACTCCCGGCAATGGCGGCAACGGCGGCAACGGCAGTAACGGCGGCAATGGCGGCAATGGTGGCAACGGCGGCAACGGTGGAGCTGGCGGTAACGGCGGCAACGGCGGTAACGGTGGCAATGGCGGTAACGGCGGCAATGGCGGTAACGGTGGCAACGGCGGTAATGGCGGCAACGATGGAGCTGGCGGAGCCGGTGGCGGAAGGCTTCCGAATACCAATGTTGAAAACAGTGTAGCATTATGGATAGGATTATTACTATTTATACTACTGATAGGCACATACACGATAATTGCACTAAGAAAGAGTCATGACAAAGACAGTATAGACTTAAGCGGGAATTAGTATAACGACCCTGTTTGTGAGAGAACCCTCAACTTGATGCAACAGCATCAAACCGAGGGTTCTCGCAATATATATCGCAATTTATATTGACAATTGAATAAAGTTTATCTTAGACTGCAAGCAGTCGAGTGGCTTCTTGTTTGGATGGTCGCTCCTCTAGTGAGAGTTAATTGAAGGAACGCCATGCCCTTAACATTGGGGTGTGGCGTTCCTTTATCCTGCACACACAACTCAGCTGGTTTGGCGATACATGTTTGGATAAGCTGTTTCGGAAAAACCGTATGTATAGTCCGTTTGTACCATACCCTCATTCAAAAGAGTCCTCAACAGCTCCGACATTCTTAGTGCGGAGACGGGGATGACTTCACCATTTATCAGCTCAATCTTTTTCTTCGCCTTATCAACATACTTGATCTTCTCAGGATTTACCACAAAGGACCTATGACAGGTGAAAAACTCCGGAGCTGATGCTATGACATCACTAAGTTTGCCACGAAAATCAATTTCACCGGTAGCGGTATGCAAAATTAACTTATGCGGCATGTTTACATGTGTTTCAAAATATAGAATTTCATCATAAGGAACATTCCAAGTACTAGCACCAGTATTGACAACAAAATACTTACGAAGAGAATGTTTGCCATCTAAGTAACGTCGATACGCAAGCTGAATACAGTCCTTGATACTCGACACCATCTTTTTTGGATCATCCTTGATAATATACTCTAATGCTTCAACCTTATGAACGAAGACCAAGTGCGCCATTTCGGAGTGTGTGGTAACAAAAACGATTGTTGCAGAAATATCGATTTCACGGATTTTAGCACCGAGTTCAATACCATTCATCTCATGTTGTAAATCTACATCGAGGAAATATAATGCACCCTTGACAGGATTTATTTCTAAATGACCCAAAAGGGTTGTTGGATTATCAAATGATACTGCAAACTCCAAGTTATAATCTTCCTCCATAACAACCTTGTTGACAAGTCGCTCGATTAATTCACGTTGCTCGGGTCTATCTTCACAAATATATATACGTAACATAAGGTTGTTCTCCTATTCTCCGATTAATAGTTTTTGAGTAAAATTGCCTTTTGCAATATTTGATTGTAGAACAGCATTTGCGTGCAAGCCCAATAACTCAGAGAGATTGCTAAGTCCTAGCCCACGCCCATCCGATTTAGTGGAAAAGCCCTGCTGTCTTAACTGTGAGTATGGTGGCATATTCGACGAGCAAGTGTTTTGCACAACGAAAGCGACAGAACTTCTATCTTTATAGCAAGCGATTGATAATGTTCCACTTTTTAGTTCCGTCAAAGCTTCAATAGCATTATCAAGAATTATGCCAAGCATGCGTACGAGAGTTACCGAATCCACAGGAATATGGTCGATTTCCTCGTAAATGTCAACAGTGACAGAGATGTCCGTGCCTATATTCTGTGCCCTCATTAGCTTTTCAGCCAGTAGAATTTTAATTTCAGGATCTTTGATTTTACTTAAGTTCTCTAACGCAAACGCATCCTTTGTAACGATTGTAGAGGCAGCGTTCACTTTTGGCATATACCTTTTTAATCCATCAAAATCATTTTCAACAACAAAACCGTTAATAGAGAGTAAGATATTTTGATAGTCATGCCTAAACTTCCGAATGTGGCTTTGCTGCGTCTCGATTTGTTCAACATATCGATTTTGAACCATTTGCTCTGCAACCTTTTTCTGCAGAATGATTCGCTCACGTAATGAAATTGAGTATAAAACTCCACACATAAGGGTAATGACAGTAAAAATGAATACCGGTGTTGTTATCACTGCCAAAAGTTCCGCTGTGTGCGATAAGCTAACATTTGTTATTGTGGTAAATAGAACAGTAAGTTCGATAAGAAGCACTCCTTTCAAGCCAACAGATGCAATACATTCTATTATTGTTTAGTATAAGGCATAGTCTACTTTGAGACTATTTCCAGCAAAAGGTACACCTTTTGGGGGGATTGTTATTATGTATAAATTTTAGCATAATTTCGTCAAATAATCAATAAAACTAGCGTCTTGTTCACCAAATGTTTACAATTATGCGCAAAAATGCGCAACACGACGCTTGAAGAGATACCCCCAAAAGGTGTACCTTTTGGGGGATGTTCTTTTGGGGGTATTTCTTTTAAATTGTTAATTTCTAATGACTTGTTCCTCTCGCAGACGTCTGTACAAAGTAGTTTCTGTTAGACCTGTTTGTTGAAGAAATTCAGATGTAGAAAGTTCTCTCTGTGCCCATGCCTTTGCTAACATATCAAAGTTAACAGGAAGTTCTATTGCCGGGCGTCCTAAATGAACACCTCTTATTCTCGCTGCGGCAATACCATCTGCCTGCCTTTTACGTATGTGCTCCAATTCTCGTTGTCCCATGAACGAGAGCACTTGTAGTACCAAATCAGCAACAAATGTCCCAATTAAATCTTTATGCTGACGTGTGTCTAACAGTGGCATATCCAGTACTGTGATATCGACTCCTCTTACTTTTGTTAATAATCGCCATTGATTTTGAATTTCTTCATAATTACGACCAATACGGTCTACAGAATCGATAAAAAGCAAATCTCCCGATTTTAGTCTTTTTATCAATCGCTGATATGCCGGGCGATCAAAATCTTTACCTGACTGTTTATCTACAAATATGTGTTTTCTAGGAACACCGACTGATACCATTGCGTCCAGTTGACGGTTCTCATTTTGACTTGTGTCTGATACTCTTATGTAGCCGTATATTTTCATGAAAATGACCATCCCTTTCTTATAGTCCTAATATTAATCACCGAACTAAAAACATCTGCGCAAATATTATATGTTTTTAGTCAGTGATTAGTATAACAAAGAAATTCCAGATTAGGTTCGGAATGACGAGTTCTGCAACAATGCATTCTAAATGTCAGGTGTGCCCGATAATCATTTTAAGACTTAAATGCTGAGTTTCATGACATTATTCACTTTTTGTTAATGAAAGTCAGTAATACTTACAACAGTTGTTTATGTGAGCAAGATAGCCATAAACTGAAATATATAGTACGGAGGAGAAAGCATTATGATTTGGATTAAAGCAAATAAAACAAAACTCTACAGGTTAATATCAAAATATATAATATTACCAAAAATGAAGTACACTAATTTTTATGAGTCAGATGATCGTAATGGCTACAATTTAGAATGGTGTGCAGGTTGTGGCACTCAATATCGCGCTTGTTACTTGTTTATTAATAATTTGCCGAGATTGGTAATACAATGTAAAGAAAAACAGAGTAAGGCATTTGTTAATCATACGATATGCACCCTTAGCATTGAGGAGCTTGTGGAACGAGAAATGATAAAAGGTGTTCGATGCAAGAGCCAAATAAGAAAAAAGCTATTATTACAGCAGCAAGATGGTTATAGCTTCGATAAAGAAGAGTATGTTGCATTTTCATAGTCCCTCGAGTATAGCAAAAATACATTCACGCACTTATCCAGTCAGTGTATTAAAGTGCGTGAATGTAAATATTTGTTTGCGGGTTTACTTATACTAAATTAGCGTATTGTCCGGGATTTCGGAAATGGCAATTCGCTTTTTGACGCATGCTTTATGCTTTATGTTCGGTAGCAAATTTTTCGTAGAACTCCAGATTTTCGCGTAAGAGAGCCGGGGTATCCAAGTTATATGGGCAGTTTTTAATGCAATGACCACAATCTGTGCAGTTGCGTATTTTGTGCATTTCGTTTTGCCATTCTTCGGTGATGAATGATTGCCAGCGTGCGCGACCAAGTAGTAGGGCCATACGTGCTGTCATTGGTATTTGAATTTCGGCAGGGCAGGGTAGGCAATATCCGCAAGCACGGCAAAATCCACTCGAAAGTTCTTTTCTGTCTTTATTAATTACTTCCCACATCTCATCGTCTAAGATAGGTGGATTTTTTTCATAACTTAAAATTTCTTCCAATTCCCACATTTTCTCAATCCCCCAAATTGGAACAACATTTTCATATTGACGTAGAAATGCAAAAGCACTTTTTGCATTTGTAAGAAGTCCACCGGCTAATGCTTTCATTGCAATGAATCCAACATCATGCTCCTTGCAAAGCTTTATCAACTCGATTTCTTCATCGGTTGCGAGTGAACTCATAGGGAATTGTACTGTGTCGTAGAGTCCGCTTGCAACCATTTCTTTTGCAAGCTCAAGGCGGTGACTGGAGAAGCTGATATGTCTGATTTTGCCTTCTTCCTTTGCTTTTAGCATGGCGTCATACAATCCGTCAGAACCTCCGGGACGAGGGAAGAATGGCAGATTGTGAAATTGATAAATATCTATATAACTTCCAATATCTGATAAAGATTCATCAAGTTGTTTTTCAAACTCTTCTTTATTGGATGCAAAAGTTTTTGTTGCGATAATAACCTGATCTCGAACATCTGCAAGCATATGACCCACCCTGTAATCGCTGGTTGAGTACCCACGTGCACTATCATAAAAATTAATGCCACCGTCAAAAGCTGTACGCAAAAGAGCGCGTGCTTCATCGTCTGTGACACGTTGCATCGGAAGAGCACCAAAAGATGTGCGCGATACCATAAGGTTAGTTTTTCCAAGTCTAGTTTTTTCCATGGTCATGATATTCCTTTCCTAATTTTGTTTAGCGTTGCAAAAAATGCACTCACGCTCCTATTGTATGGCAAAAGAGCGTGAATGTAAACATTTGTTTGGGGTTTTATTTACTAACTAACTTACGATGAATATACATATCTGAGAAGCATGGGGACGGTTCTCTTGCTTCACTTCTGATGCAGAAGAGCCGTCCCTATGCTTCCTAACTCGAAGCCTTCTCCCGTATTGCGAGCCAGATTTCAACGTAGCCTTGCTTGTCATCGCCACCGTATAGTTCTAGGTCTAAGCTTCCGACTTGCTCATAATTTGAGGTGGGAATCCACTCTGAGAAAATGCGTTTGTAGAGCGACCCCAAAACTTTTCCGCAATCATCCCAGTCGAACTTGCCTGTTGGGAAAATTGCCCATGTGTGTGCCGGGATTTGAGCCAAGGTGTATCCGTCAATTTTGCTGTCAGATGTCCGGAAAGCGCATAGCATATATGGGAATGTGCCTGTCTCAGTCTCCCTATAATCGCAAGCTGCGTGAACGTGACACAATTCAGGATTGATGAATGATGGCATACCACCGGAGTCCTCAAATAGCTTGTTGTATGCACCGTTTGCGTGGCAATCATCCCATAAATCGCTGGGCTTTCTTAATGAATCCGGTGGCTCTACGTTGCTATCAGGATCGATTAATCCTGCCTCGTTTTTAAAAATCTCTTCGATGCCAAAAACCTGAAATGCTTCCTTTGTTTCAATACGATAATCCATTTCCTTCTCTCCTTTGATTGTAAGTTTAAAGGTGATTTTTGGATATGCCTTCAACATTACACCGTCAGTGCGCGCCTCTGTTGGTGTAACGCCATGTAAAATTTGGAATGCTCGCGAAAAAGAAACAGGCGAATCGTAGCCATATTTCATTGCTAAATCAATAACTTTGATGTCGCTGTTTTGTAGTTCGAGTGCAGCTAATGTCAATCTTCTTCTACGGACATATTCAGAAAGCGAAACATCAGTAATAAATGAAAACATCCTGATAAAGTTGTTAGTAGAGCAGCAAGCAATCTTTGATAACTTATCGTGGTCAATATCCCCGACCAAGTTTTCTTCAATGTACGAAACAGCTGCATTCATGCGAGTAAGCCAATCCATGTCATCACCTCCTATGCTATGAGTATAGAACAGTCGGATTGCGAAAGTTGGAAATACTTGTGGTCATACGGTTTTTATGCGAAGTTGTAATTGAATTTTCTCCGTTTTCTACAATGTTTGCCCGTAGGGGCGGTTGTCCACAACCGCCCGTTGCATGCCTATTGCTTAAGTTGCGGGCGGTTGTGGACAACCGCCCAATGCGAGCAACTTAATGAATCTTGCCTTATCAAATCACCCGCCGTCTGCGGACGGCACCCTCTTTTCTAAAGAGGGCAAGGGTTGGATGTATCGTTCCTTGCCTTCTTTAGCAAAGAAGGTGGTCCCG
>WQWL01000144.1 GCA_009785345.1 Oscillospiraceae bacterium | reverse complement strand
CGAAGCAGAAGAAGAAGGCGTTATATTTAGAAATTTAACCAACCCCATAGAAGTGGTTGGCGATAATGGAAAAGTAAGCGCTGTTCGACTACAGATAATGGAACTTGGTGAACCTGATGCGTCAGGACGTCGCTCCCCTGTTGCTGTTGAAGGCAAAGAAGAAACCATCGCTCTTGACTCAATTATTGTTGCAATCGGTCAGAAAACTGATTCCATTGGACTTGAGTCTCTTGAGCATACAAGTTGGAAAACAATAAAAGCAGATGAACATACGTTCCTCACCAATATCGACAAGGTTTTCGCCATCGGCGATGCTACAAATGACGGTGCAGATATAGCAATAACTGCCATTGCCGAAGCAGGCAAAGCCGTTGATATGATTGACAAGTTCTTACGTGGTGAAGAGCTTATCAACAAGGATTTATACCTAGTAAAAGATGAAAAAACTCCTGAGGACTTCACAGCCAAAGAAAAAATTGCCCGTGCAGTATCCGCACATCGCTCAGCAGATGAAAGACGCAACGATTTCCTCGTATACGACTCCGGCTTTACACCTGAGCAAGCAATTAATGAAGCATCACGTTGCCTAAAATGCGGATGCTTGGATTACCATGATTGCAAACTGATAAAGTACTCTAATCAATACGATGTCGCACCTGAAAAATATGCAGGTCAAATGCACTGTCGTTCTGAATCTGACGATATTCCAAACATACACAGAACACCTGACAAGTGCATACTGTGCGGTCTATGTGTCCGTCTATGCCAGGAATCAGTCGGCGCAGCTGTACTCGGATTCGTCAATCGCGGGTTTGACACAACAGTACAGCCTGCAGGCGACCTAAGCCCATGTGAATCCTGTGGCGAATGTGCAAAAGTCTGCCCAACAGGAGCGTTAATGTTGAGTAGCTAGCATAAAAATTATTAGCATGAGGTTTTATAAATGACAATATCTTACCGCGTTGGAAATGGCCTGTACATCAATATGACTAACCGTTGCAGCAACGATTGCAAGTTCTGTATCCGAAGAATCACTGATTCATATGGAAGTGCCGATAGCTTGTGGCTAAGTGATGAGCCGAGTCGCGAAGATGTTCTTGAAGATGTACTAAAACAAGATTTTTCTGATTATGAAGAGATTGTCTTTTGTGGATATGGAGAGCCAACTTATCGGCTTGATGATTTGCTATGGCTATGTAAGCAAATCAAAAAATCATGCTCACTGCCGATACGGGTTAACACGAATGGGCATGCCAGCCTTATCGCTGGTTACGAAACCCCACCGTTATTTTCAGAAGCTGTTGACAGGCTTTCAATATCCCTCAATGCACCGGATGCAGATGAATATAATTCATTATGCAAGCCGATTTTTGGAGTTGACGCATATCAAGGAGTTTTGGATTTTGCAAAAAATTCTAAGGACTATGTGCCTGAAGTTATATTATCGGTCGTAGAGGGAACAACAGATATTGAGCGCTGTCGTAGCATAGCCGAAAGCATAGGCTTGCCTTTAAGGATACGTTAAACGCAAAATACATGATAAAATAAAGGTGAATACGCCTACGCTTAACTTGTGATTAATATTAATTAACTTACTATCTGAACTCACCATGCTCCTAGGGTGGTGAAATTAACAAGACCAAGAATCAGCGCAACAATTGCGAGTACTGCCAAGTGTGCCGGATAAAATGCATAAAATAACCACTTCATTTTTTTGCCACGTTCACCGTTGAATTTTGCAAGTAATACAGAAGATAGCGCCATCCCGATTACAAATGTGGCACTGACAAGGGCAAACATAGGGTCTGCCATAAGGCCTGTCATTTCCGGCATTTCCATTCCCGGTATTAAATAAATTAGAGATAATAATAAACTAAGAGCAACTGCAACTAGTGGAGGAAGGATTCGTCGGACCCTTTCCTTTTTTATTATGTAAAATAGCAATACCATTGCAACACCTGGGAAAGACCACTCAAATATCAACGAAACCGGGATTATAATGAGTACAAAAATAATCCAAAAAAGTACACGGCTCTTTATTTTGTCGTACATTTTAAGGACACCAAGACTAAGTGCAATCGTAAACATAATATTCAGTGATGGTGCAAGGGCCAATCCAAGTGTCAAAAAGTGGAAGGGCAAAGCAATTATGCCAACCACTAAAATACGCAACACATATCGTTTTAAGCTTGATGTGTGCTTATAGCCTTCCACTACAAAAAACGCCATTATTGGAAATGTTATCCCTCCAACTGCATACATCGGAAATGCTAAGTATATTGGCGTAATCGCCCACCATGCGATGACAATGTGATTCAAAACCATTGCAATAATAGCAAACAATTTTAAATGATAAGCATCAAGCTTCAATGTGATTTCCTCCTCCAATATGATTTTATATAATACCAAGTCTGTTAATTATCTGCTCCAAAAGCGGATATTGTATGAATATTGCTTTAAACATATCATAATTAACGCAAAAAGTATACATTTCCAATGCTCATCAACATTTCCCATATCTGTTCGTATGTCATGCCTTCTGCGCTAATATTGATAAGAACACCATCATCAAACAAAACACCGAACATTATATAATTGCGTAATAAGGGGAAAAATATATCTGCAGGATTTTCGCTAATAGCACCATCTGCTCCTTGAATTGGAATATATCGCATCTCTTCTCTTATCCGCACGATATCTAATGTTATTTCATCAGCGCGAAAAATCGGATCATGCATAGTTGCGAAATATTCCCACGGAATGTCGCGACGCGGTAAGTTCCAGTCATCATCTTGCCACTCGCTCTGTAGATAGAGGGACCAATCAAATAGTCTATAGTCATCTGCAGAAACAATGCGCTCAAAATCCCATTCGGTAATATATGTAACAGTCCATCTTACAGTGGGCCATCCCCAAAAAATATCTTCAAATGCAAAGACATCATAAGTTCTAGCTTCAACCCACTCTGCATAGATTTCATATAAATAATCATAATCAAATGATGACTGCCACTCCATAAACATTGTATTTACATCTAAGTGACCTTGCACCCATCTATGTACACCATGCTGATTTATGAATCCATCAGGAATATATGTCGGAACAAACCCACCGAAATCCGCATCATTTAGAGCCTCTTCTAGTGTAATACTCTCAGAACGAAGCTCGGGTATAACTGGATTATCAAACACAGCAAGCCCGTCAGTGCCGCCTAAAATCAGATTATTTACAATTTCTGTTAGAAGCATTTGTCCGGCATTTGAATCCCCTTCACTAAGTCTTATGTGAAATTGGATGCCATCTATTTCAAATGATGCTCGAAAAAACAGTTCATCACCCCATCCTTCGTGAATCATTAATGCGATGACAGGAATTTCATACACATATGAGTACTCTGGTACAAAGTCATCATCAAACATAAAATCTGACGTTATACGTAAGTCTTCTCCGACCCAAATGCTAATACGTGCTCCGAACACATATGGGTTTGGGTCTGACACATGAGTGTTTACATTTACAAAAGTTCCGTCACTATTGTATGAAACAGTTCCCAACATATCAAAATCAAGGGTTGGTAAAGCAACTCTCAATTGCTCTGCGGTTGCATCTAAGAAAAAATCTGGAGGATTAAAAGATATTTCCAAATTTGCGGTTACCTCCGGCGTGTTGAAGATAAGGGGATACATGGTCTGTCCGTTTGTCAGTTCATGTACACGCTCATTTATCTGCGCACTTGTTTGCGCATCCATTTCTGGCGGTTCGTTTTTAGCCACTTCGTCTAAATTATCATCTGCTGCACAGCCTATAATTTGCATAGTAAGGACAATGGCAAGAACTATAGCGATGACAATTTTTGTATATTTCGCAATATGTTTGCTAAACATGTCAAATCCTCCTTGTGATAGTTTAATCGTGCCGATTTTATTCCATACATTTAGGACGCACATTAGCGCAGTTTGTTCCATTTTTTTATCACCAATTTGAGTTGCAAATATGTAATTCATAATTCGAATCAAAGCCTAACCGCCTTTGCATTACATAAACCTATTAACACTAAGTACGCTTTTTCTTCGAAGTACGGTACACCAATGCAATACTGAATAGAATCAATCCCAGTCCAATAAAAATGAAGCTGACAATTTGAGATGGAGAAGGTGCTTCACCGGTGAGCAATCCGTAAGTCAACCCTAATGTCGGACTAATATAATGGAAAAATCCAACAATCAAAAACGGAACACCATTAATCGCACGAGCGAACAAAAATAACGGGAGTGCAGTCAATACGCCTCCTCCGATGAGTAACAGTAGTATGGGTATATTAACAGCTGCAACACTCTCAATCAAAAAAACAAATGGGAAAACCAATGCAATAGGTGTGATAATTATACTCTCAATAGCTATACTTGCAGCAGGGTCCGCTTTGGCTTTCTTTTTCAATATTCCATAAACTGCAAACGATATCGAAAGACTTAGAGCGACAAACGGGAAACTTCCAAATGCAATAAATGATATTAACACACCGATTAACGCCAACCCAACTGCTACAAGTTGAAGTTTTACATATTTTTCTTTAAACACAAGTACACCAAACGAAAAAGCAATAAGCGGGTTCATATAGTATCCAAGGCTAGTATCAAGAACACGCCCGTTATTTACAGCCCATATAAATATGCCCCAATTTATTGCAATCAAAAAACTCGCAGGAACCAGATATTGCATGATTTTTTTGTCCGTAATCGTTTGGCAAAAAGTTTGCATACGACCTGTAATTGTCAAAACACCCATCATAAAAATAAATGCAAAAACAACACGTGCACAGAGAATAAGCAAAGGGTTAACATCAGATAACAAATTCCAATATACCGGAAGTATTCCCCATAGAATATAGCATGATAGTGTAACCACAATACCCTTTTTTTCTGTAGTCAATTGTTCTCTCCTTCTGCCACATATAGTTTTGTAAAGCTGCTGGATAGTATATCACAATATCATAATCTAATTCTATAATTTTCCCTTATACTAATAAAAGAGTAGCACTCTTTTATTAGTATAAGTGCGTTTCTGCCGGATGCTTCAGATTAAGAAGCATCCGGCAGAAATTAGTATTAATGTTGAACGTAAAACAGAGAGATTAACCTATATCCATCAATCAGCAGGTACTACGCTAACTTCACGGAAATAGATGGTGTGCTGAGTAAGTGGTACAGGCACTGTCGGATTAAATATTGGCGCTACACCACCCCCTAGATAAAATGTGATACGATTATTAAACAGTGAACTAGCTGGGAATGTGAATGTTTGCCACTCTGTGGTTAAATTCATTACATTACGTCCATTGCCGCCAGCTGTTATAGCAGCCAGTATCGGACGTGGCTCTGATGCCCTTGCCTCTATGATTACATAGTGTGGCTGACCACCAAGATTTATTACTTGACCGACAGGAGATGGATCTCTGTTTTGAGTAGACATTTGCACAAACCAATCGCTTGCACCAGGCAGCATTGTCAAGGCAAGACCATCAGGACCTGTGGCTGCAGTTGGTATTGCTCCACCGCTTGCACGCATTAGTTGCCAACCATTACTACCTGCCCATACCCAATCCGGACTGGGCGTCCATGCGATTGGCAGCGAGAAATCGTTGTTCTCGTTCACTGCATCGCCACCCGGTGGTGGTTCATCTATTACAGGCTCAATGCGAATTGAACGTATATCAATTGTATGCGCGGTATCAAACCAAGGATCGGCTGCGGTAGCACCCATGAAGAACTGAATGCTTCTGGCATTAGCTCCTGTTGCAGGCATAAGTGGACCGGTGAATATACGCTCATAAGTAGTCCATTCTTGAGTAAGTGGAACAACAGAGCGCGTTGCAGCAGCATCTGCTGCACCAATTAGTCCAAGCCATATATTTCGATCCACCGTTGATCTGGCTTCCATTATAAACCTATATTCGTTGCCAGCAGTTATGTTGTTATTGTTGCGCTGTCTGAGTTGCACGTGCCACATTGCACCAACAGGAGTTTGACTTGCACCTCCTGGGAAGTAAATGCTTACACCATCTCCTGAAGGGAAGTCTAATTCTGCTGTTATGCTTTGGAGATAGAAGCACCATCCATTGATGTCGTCAAACCAAGTATAAGGCGGGACCAATCCTCCCGAAGGACCAAATGGTAATGCAAAGTTTCCGTTAACCACTAAGTTATCATCTGGAATACCGGCCAGTATAATTTGTGTAAACTCAATGGTTTCGTATCCAGGTGCTGTCACTCTGATGGTGTGCGACCCATCAGCAGTAAAGTTGTTGGCTGCAAGTACGATTGTGCCTGGTGTTGGTGATGTGAATGTCGCTGCAACACCATCTACATAAAGCACTCTTTGCCCGCCAAGTGCACTAAAAGCAGGATCAAATGCTGCGTTGTAGAGCAAGGTAATTGGATTACCAAGTTCGATATTGTTTGTAGCAGGTACAAATGTCGGAATTTGGCTTACGAATGGTGCGCCTGCCGGAACATAAACGTTCACGTTACGGAGTTCTACAAGTCCTGTAGCTGCGCCCGCTTGTTGACCCATATGGAATCGTAGACCAAGATCACGAGTTTCACCTTCACTCCATTCAAAGCTGAATGTTTGCCACTCTGTTGTTACCGGAACTGTAGGTTCAATTCTACGACCGCCAAATGGCAGATGTTCGACTACAACTTGAATGTTGCGTGGATTTGCTGCACGTGCTTCGAAAGTCACTCTATAGGTGAAGTTTTCTTGTACCGGGAATACGGTGCCAAGCTCCACATTCCATGGATTTGCGGCCAGAGCTGTTACATTAACTGCTGCAACACCATCGTTCACTGCGAAACTTGAACCTCCGCCGCCGTTGTTGTTAAT
>WQWL01000143.1 GCA_009785345.1 Oscillospiraceae bacterium | reverse complement strand
TGCTTTCCATGATAATTTGTGCTACCTTTCTTATTTTACCATATGCTAATAGCATTGTGAATAGATTATTTGCAATAATATGGTAGCATAAACTTCTTAAACATTTCAATAATCGTTTCAAGCCCCAAAGTGTTGAAAATTCACACTTAGGAACTGTCCAACTTATTGTTTGACAGTTCCTAAGCCATTACCGTTACTGCACGTGACGAGCATTGAATTAGAAGCCGAGGATGCAGGCTTATCCAGTTGTTGGACGAGCGTTGTATTTTGTATGCAACCATTTATGTGCAATTTCACCTCCCGGTTCACCGATCACATCACCATAGACTTTCTGCACGATGGGGCTCTCGTGTGATTTGTGTATTGAACGCAAATCAGTTGCACCTTGATATAACGCCAAACTACGAAGTTCGTTAATATTGGTAAAGTTCATAGTTATACCATCGTGAACAGGCTGACCACCGCCACCAATACAACCACCCGGACTAGCCATAACTTCAATAACATCATAATGCACCATACCCGCCTTGATATTATCCAAAAGATTTCTGGCATTTTTCAGACCGGACACAACTGCGACTTTTACTTTTTTACCGTTTAGGTCATACTCTGCTTCTTTAACCCCTTGCATACCACGCAACTTTGTAAATTCTATTTTATCTAGTACAGTATTTGTCGTTTTCTCTGCAATAGTTCTTAGCGCCGCTTCCATGACACCGCCGGAAGTTCCGAAAATATATCCTGCGCTTGTAGCAATACCGAGAGCAGGGTCAAACTCACTATCTGCCAATTTGTGAAACATAATACCGGCGGTTGAAATCATTTGTCCGAGTTCTCTTGTGGTGAGAACGATATCAACATCATATACACCGGGTATTGCCTGATTATGCAGACGGCGAATTTCTTCTTTCTTTCCTGTACAAGGCATGACCGATACTACAATGAGGTTTTTAGGGTTGATGCCTTTTTTCTTGGCATAGTATGTTTTTAACAAAGCTCCGAGCATTATCTGTGGTGGCTTACAACTTGATAAGTTAGGAATAAATTCCGGATAATATTGTTCACAGAAATTTATCCAACTGCAACAACATGAGGTCATAATGGGAAGATTTTCGCCTGTATTCAAACGCTCCATTATTTCTGTGCTTTCTTCCATTATTGTAAAGTCAGCACCCACTGAAACATCAAATACTTCATCAAAACCAAGCCGCCGTAGTGCTGAAACCATTTTGCCTTGTACATTTGTTCCAATTGGCATTTTGAAGTATTCACCCAAAGCAACGCGAACTGCAGGCGCAGCTATAGCAACTACATATTTGCTTTCATCAGATAATACGTCATAAACTTTTGCGGTATCATCAACCTCTGTCAGTGCCCCTGTTGGACAAACTACAATACATTGACCACAAGCCACACAAGCGACATCGCCTAAGTTGCTGTCGTTTTCACAACCTACATACGTTTCACAGCCATGGTCGTGTACGTCTATAACACCAACTCCTTGAACTTCGTTGCAAACAGCTGTACAACGTCGGCAGACAATGCATTTTGAATTATCACGTACCAAATGCAAAGTGGAACATTCAATCTGCGGTTTTAACTCATCATCTGTAAATCCAATGCTACTCACGCCGGAGTTAGTAGCGAGAGTTTGAAGTTCGCAGCTTAGATTGCGTGAACAGCTAAGACAGTCTTTTCTGTGATTGGACAAGATAAGTTCGAGAGCTATTTTTCGTGCATCACGCACCTTTTGGGTATTTGTGAAGATTTCCATGCCATCAGAAACAGGAGTAACACAAGACGCAACAAGGCTATTTACCCCTTTAACTTCCACCATACAAATATTGCAAGCACCAATTTCGTTGATTTTCTTTAGATAGCATAGTGTTGGAATATTTATATTAACTGTCTTTACCGCTTCTAAAATTGTTGCAGTAGCTGGGCACTCAACTTCAACCGTATTGACTTTTATTTTTACAAATGCTTTGGTCTGTGAAAATGAATTTTGTTTTTTTGTGTTAGACATAGTATTGACCTCCAATTTGATATACGTTAAATTTACGACAAAACAAACACAAAATGTTATCTTTTGAACTAAGTCACAGAAATCAATACTGAACGACATGTTAAGAGTCCGTTAAGTCAAAATTTGTGCTGTTTATCCAAATCAAATCACATCTTGTTCTTTTTTGTTATGAATGCGTGTGGTACAATGTCATAGTTGGAGGTGGTTGCACAGCATGACATTCTTTGTAATTTTAGGAGCAATAAGTTTTTGTGTGTTTATCGCAATGTATCTAGACAATGTGCTTACATTCAATGCCGGAAAACAAAAGTTGGTATTGGTTCTTTTTCTGTGCATGTTTGGAATAATTCCCCGCAACATACCTCAATTAAATATTTTTATAGTTGTTTGTTTGGTTGGGCTGGTGGCAACAATAGTTCTGACCGTATTGCACAAGAATATGCTGAAAAGCATTATATCTGCCGCTCTCTTGATGGCTCTATTGTTCGGAATAGAGGGGCTAACTTTGTTGACCTCACGATTAGTGACATATGAGCCTGATTTACTCTTGGGGATTTCCATATACATGGCGGTTATCGCGGTTGTCTTTTTATTGGCTTTAATACTAAGAAAATTTCTCGAAAAACATGTATGGGCAAATATCTTGAATCATAAAATCGTGCAGTTTTTGCTAATTAGTGCAAGTGTTGCATTATTGCTAATTTTGAAGAATTTTGCAATTGAGGGTGTCCATATCACTCTCGGTCAATGGACAGTCGATTTTGGCGATATTGCCTTTATGTTATTTTTTGCGGCAAGTGTAACAATGGTTGTAATAATTGTGCGTTATGTTTCTATTGAGACTGCGTTGCGGGCAGAAATGTTGTTGACCGAAGCATCAAAAAAATACGTACACGATTTAGAGGAATCCTATAAGGCGTTGCGTACCATTAAGCATGACTATGTTAATATACTCACTTCATTTAAGTTGTACATTGATAGTGAAGATGTTGAGGGCTTGAAAAGATATTACTATGATGAACTTACGGAAATGAATCAGGACTTATTACGCCAAGACCAACTGATAGGAAGTTTGCAAGATGTTCGACTTAGTGAAATAAAAAGTATACTGATTTATAAGAGTTCTGTCGCTGCACAACACGGAATTGACATTGAAGCTAAAGATGAAATAGATAATCTTGGCGTATCTACAGCTATTGTTTGTCAAATATTAGGAATACTTCTAGACAATGCAATCGAAGCCGCTGTGGTGAACGAGGGCGATAAGAAATTACATATTGCAATTATTAAAAATCCCAATTCAAAGGTCTTTGTAGTTAAGAACTCGTGGAAAAAACAAGTAATTCCAATTAGCAAACTATATGAGCTAGGGTTTACCACAAAAGCCGAAGGGCAAGGTTTAGGATTATTCACTGTGCGAAAGTATACAGAACGTATAAAGAGCCTATACCTTGAAACAGAAATGGATGATGAGTTTTTCATACAAACGCTTACTGTAAAGGACGATTAAGTTTGAATAAATTCAAACTTACGCGAAGAATGTGCCAATTTGCTCTCCCTGCGGGAAACCGCAAATTAATGCACGAAATGACCATCCCTTATTCATGGTTGTTTTGTGACTAAGCATTGCGAAAGGAATGGTCATAACTATGCTGAATATTTATATCTGCGAAGATAATGTAAAGCAACGTGAGTTTGTCACAACTTTTGTTACAGATTATTGCATATTCCGAAATTTGGATGCGGCTGTCGTACTCGCTTCGTCCGACCCAAAGGAAATACTTACCCATTACAAAAAATCTAAAGACCCCTCTCTGTTCATTTTGGACATTGACTTGGGGGCGGAAATCAATGGCATAGAGTTAGCAAGCCGTATCAGAAAACAAGGTACGAAAGCTACTATTGCATTTTTAACAACTCATTCGGAGCTTGCATTATTAACAATACAGTACAAAGTAGAAGCTCTTGATTTTATTATCAAAGACAGCCCGGATAATATTAAAAGAAAGATTGCTGAGTGCATAAGCACAGCATATGAAAGACAAAAAGAAATCAGTAAATCCAAATCAATAAAAATAACCGTAAGTGATAAAATCATTCATTTAGATATTGATGATATTATTTACATTGAAACAACTCAAACTCGCCATAAACTTCGATTGCACACGCATAGTCGTACTTTAGAGTTTAATGGCGAGTTAAAGGCAATGGAGGAACAACTGGACGAGCGATTTGTCCGTTCTCATAAGTCATATGTCATTAATAAGGACAAGATTACGGAAATCAATAAGAAGGATAACTCTGTTACAATGAGTAATGGTAGTCTTTGTCCTATTTCTAGGACTGGAAAGAAGCTAATGAAATGATTGCATTGTTTTATGTGAATAATTAGTGTATTCTTAATAATAGTACACATTCACAGTCGAAATATTGCAGGAAAGGAATGGTCACAAGCATGAATTTTGAAACTATTAAGGAACATGCGGAATTTTATAAGCAAGATATGACAAAGTTGCTACGTGAACTTGTCAAGTTGCCCGGTGAGAGTTGTAATGAAAAAGCAAAAATCGAGCGTGCTGCTGAGGAAATGCGCTTGCTTGGGTTTGACAGAGTAGAAATTGATGGTATGGGTAATCTTCTTGGTTATATGGGAACAGGAAAGAGACTCATTGCTTTTGATGGTCATATCGATAATGTTGGTGTCGGGAATCTTGATAACTGGGATTTTGACCCCTTCGATGGATATGAGAATGATGAAGAGATTGGTGGTCGAGGTGTTTCTGATCAACAGGGTGGAATTGTAAGTGCTATCTATGGCGCTAAGATAATGAAAGATCTGAATCTTCTCAATGATGAGTATACCGTGCTTGTAACTGCAACTGTGCAAGAAGAAGATTGTGATGGTCTCTGTTGGCAGTATATTATTCATGAGGGTGGTGTGCGTCCGGAGTTTGTTGTTTTGAATGAGCCTACTGATGGTGGCATATATCGTGGTCAGCGTGGTCGAATGGAGATTCGTGTTGATGTTAAGGGCGTCTCTTGTCATGGTAGTGCGCCTGAACGTGGTGATAATGCGATATATAAGATGGCAGACATTCTTCAAGATGTCCGTAGTTTAAATGAAAACGATGCTGATGATGGTACTGTAATAAAGGGTCTTGTGAAGATGCTGGATGCAAAATATAATCCGGAGTGGGAAGAAGCGCGATTTCTTGGGTGTGGGACTATTACTACTAGTGAAATATTCTTTACATCGCCGAGCAGATGCGCTGTAGCGGATTCTTGCTCTGTGTCATTAGATAGGCGCATGACAGCAGGAGAGACTTGGGAGAGTTGTCTTGATGAGATTCGCAATTTGCCTGCTGTTCAAAAGTATAAAGATGATGTTATTGTATCTATGTATCAATATGATAGCCCTGCATATACAGGCTTAGTCTATCCGATTGAGTGTTATTTTCCGACATGGGTCATTCCGGTTGATCATCCTGTCACAAAAGCAATGGAAAAGAGTTATAAAAGTCTATATGGTGACGAGCGCATTGGCTCTACTGAGACTAATGATGCTCGCAAAGCGCGTCCGCTAATTGATAAATGGACGTTTTCAACCAATGGTGTAACAATCATGGGGCGTAATGGCATTCCATGTATAGGTTTCGGTCCGGGTGCAGAAGCTCAAGCTCACGCTCCAAATGAAAAAACATGGAAACAGGATTTGGTGACATGCGCCGCAGTATTTGCTGTATTGCCAACAATATACACTGATACTAAACACCAATAAAAGAGTAGACATCTTTTCGTAATATTTTCCGTCTGGCATCGTTGTCCTCCTTACCTTACGATAGTAAGGTCGCGTCGTCCGCCTCACCAGCCGAATAATATTCTCGAAAATCTTATCAACCATTTTATCGGTGTTCAGTATGAATAATATTTGGAAAATATTCAATATTGATTAATAAAAGATGCATAAATATACATAAATGAAAGGGTTTCAAAATGAAAATTAACATTAATGAGTTCGTGAGCAAACTAAACAAGCTTGATATTAAGAATATGTATGAAAATGACTTCTTGTTAACATGGGACAAGTCGAATGATGAAATTACCGCTGTTTTTGCTGTAGCTGATGCACTGAGACATCTACGTGAGAACAATGTGACTGCCAAAATATTTGACAGCGGTCTTGCTGTGAGCTTATTTCGTGATAATTCAACAAGAACACGTTTTTCGTTTGCGTCTGCAGCAAATCTCCTTGGTCTCGCTGTACAGGATCTTGATGAAGGAAAAAGCCAAATTGCCCATGGCGAAACTGTCCGTGAGACGGCAAACATGGTGTCGTTTATGTCAGAGGTTATTGGTATCCGCGATGATATGTATATAGGAAAAGGTAATACATACATGCGCGAGGTAGCACACGCAGTTCAACAAGGATTCGATGATGGGATTCTTGAACAACGCCCGACGCTTGTAAATCTACAATGTGATATAGATCACCCGACACAATCGATGGCAGACATGTTGCATATAATTCATCACTTTGGTGGTGTTGAAAATCTCAAGGGTAAGAAACTTGCAATGACTTGGGCATATTCACCTTCATACGGCAAGCCTTTGTCGGTACCACAGGGTGTTATCGGACTGATGACTCGTTTTGGAATGGAAGTCAGCCTAGCTCATCCTGAGGGTTATGAGGTCATGGATGATGTTATTAATGTAGCTGAGAAAAATGCTGCACAAAGTGGCGGAAAGTTCTGTAAAACGAATTGTATGAAAGATGCTTTTCAAGATGCTGATATTGTTTATCCAAAGAGCTGGGCTCCTTATGCAGCTATGGAAAAACGGACAGTTCTGTATGAAAACAATGATAGTGCCGGTATTGATAAGCTTGA
>WQWL01000142.1 GCA_009785345.1 Oscillospiraceae bacterium | reverse complement strand
TCCCCAACCATCACCGCACATTTGGCAAAGCGATAATCCGGTTAATTGAATGATTTGAGATTCCGCTCCTTGCGAAATGGCAGCTTCATACGCTGTTTTTGCCAAATTATGGCTCAATCCGTCCTTTTTGGGTGTCCCCGAAATAATGAGTACCTTCATTTTCCCCTCCTACAAGCTGTATCATAAAGTAAAATTTCTAGTTCAAATATAGCATAAAATTCTTTGAAGTACTACCGTAACCTTGTATATCGGAATTCATATCAATCGCCAAAAAGTGAGCAACAGGATTTTTATATAGAAATTCAACACAAAATGTGATATATATACTGTAGTAAAAAAGGGGAATGGTCAATATATATATGGATTATTTTGGTATCATAGTTAGTTTTCTTGCAGCACTTGGTTTATTCTTATTTGGTCTTAAGGTTCTATCCTCTTCACTAGAAGAGGCTGCGGGTCCATCAATAAAACGCTTGCTTGTCAAATTCACAAAAACAAGATTTCGTGGGGTCCTATTCGGCGCCGGTGCAACTGCATTGATACAATCATCTACCGCAGTAACTGTTATGTCGGTGGGATTTGTAAATGCAGGACTGATAACTCTTACAGGAGTTGTTGGTATTATTATGGGTGCAAACATAGGAACTACGATTGTTTCTTGGTTTATGGCATCGGCAGAATGGAATCTCAATTTTCTCAGACCGGATGTGTTGGGAGCAGTTGCGGTATTAGTAGGTGCAAGCTTTCTGCTTTTTGCAAAAAAAGAAAAAACAAAATCAATCGCAAAGGTGGTTGCCGGATTTGGTATTTTGTTCGTAGGATTATCCAGTATGCCGGCCGCTGTAAGGCCTCTGGCAGAATTAGACATCATAAGAGATTTATTCATTATGCTGTCACACAACCCCCTACTATCTCTATTGATTGGGATTCTGGTGACCGCAATTATACAAAGTTCTAATGCTTCTATTGGTATACTTCAATCAATGGCGATGGCAGGTGTTATCCCTTGGTCGGCAGCAGTATTTATTGTTCTTGGACAAAATGTTGGCACATGCTTCACAACAATGCTGACGAGTATTGGAGCAAATAGGAACACAAAAGCAGCTTCGTTTGTTCATTTTATTTATAACATGATGGGCGCAGCTATTTTTGGTGTAGGTGCATTTGTATATTTCCAGTTTATAAATGCGAGCTTAGGCAATGAATTAATAGCCGCAACAAACATAAGTATGCTTCACACGGGATATAATGTGTTGCTCTTGTTAGTTTTATTCCCACTAGGTAATGTTATTCTTAATCTTGCAATCAAGATGGCAGGCAAGGATGAACAAGTTAGTGTAAATGAATTTGAGATTATTGGGCTAGACGAAAATATACTTGAAACACCGGAGTACGCTTTGGAAAATGCAAATAAATCAGTTGTTATGTTAACAGACAAACTTAGGCAAAACATGTTAACCGGAGCTGACCTCTTTATGACTCAAGACGCTGATGGAAAATCAGATAACTTCAATAGCACGGCAAGTGAGATTGATACAATTAATAAGACAATACGAAACTTTCTCACAAGATTATATGATGAAGAACTGAATGAGGAGCAAAGTGTCACAGTTGCTTCATTGGTTCAAAGCTTAACAAGTCTGAAAAGAATAAGCCAACATTCACGGGGAATTGTAAAGCAATCAGAATATTTTGATGAAGAAAATTATCACTATCCTGATGAAGATGTGAAAATGTTGCAAGATATTTTAGACAAGACCGTTTCTTGTTATAATGAAGCGGTTAATGCTCTCACATCCGGCAAAATGAAGATAGTAAGAAGCGTCCTAAAAAATGCTGATGAAATTATTGCCATGAGAAATGAATACAAACTTAATCAAAAAGAACGAGTTTTGCAAGATAATTATAATTTCGAAGCCGATGTGGTTTTCATGGAAGTATTTAGGCATTTTGCAGAAATAGCAAAGCAAGCAAAAAGCATTGCAGAGGTCATTTTGAATAATGATGATGAAGCTAAAATATTATCGTGAGTTTCACATGCATGAAATTGAGGAAGCGGAATGAAACATGAGTTCAACGCAATAATCAAAAAAGTAGCTGATCAAGATGGGGCATATGTTGCGGTACCATTTGACATCAAAGCCATGTACGGAAAAGGTAGATTGAAAGTTCGCGCTACTTTTGACGGAGAGCCATATAGTGGTAGCATTGTGAACATGGGCGTGAAAAATCCCGACGGTTCCATTTGCTATATAATCGGTATTCGTAAGGATATAAGAGCAAAAATCAGAAAACAGCCCGGCGATATTATCAAGGTTACTATAGATATTGTGTGAGCAGATGGTATCGTAACATAAAGAAAAGATGATGAGGTTATTTTTATGCAAGATGTAAACGTCCCGGTAACAAATCCAGAACTTGTACATGCAATAGAGGCGCTTCAAAAAGAAATAAACGCCGACACACAAGATGTTTATTTCAAAGCGATAAAGAATGCTCGTTTTTTGTCACCGGTTACCATTGTTCCCCCTCTTAAACCAGATGATGCCGAAGGAAAAGCAACTTTAGAAGTTGATACAAAAATAAGCTTTGTCGGATTTACTGAGGCAAGCGGTGTTAGCTATCTTCCGGTTTATACAGACTGGTCAGCTTTGAAGCAGTGGCGTGATATTACCGATGAGCAAACTCTAATCACAAGCTATGATGATATTCGTGCACTTATACAAAATGATCCAAATATTGCCGGGTTTGTAATCAATCCATACACGCACAACATCCCTGTTCGCCGAGATGTTATGAATAACTTAGATGCTGGACCAGCTACACGGTGGACAGCCAAAGAAGAAACAGAAGTAGCAATCGGGCTTCCTGCTAATGATCCGGTTGCAATGAAAAAGGCGATAGTCAAACATTTGAAGTCTCAAAAGAATGTAAACGGTGCATGGCTGGTGTTGATGGAAAAAGGCGGCGAATTTAGCTTCTTAATTGCTGTAGATTTTATTGGTGATATTACAGAAACTTTTAACGGTATTGTAGCTGTTTCTATCCCAAACCTTCGTCAGGGCGAATTGCTTGATATGATTGAGGCAAACAGTGACCTTGGCAGGCAAATTATGCGGGATTACCAACCTTTTTACAAGCGAAAAACCCTCGGTTTTTTTTAATCATAGCCAAAAGGGTTTTCAATTTCAATAATTGAGGAAAGAACCGTTCCCTTGCTTCCATTCACCTTTTGGGTATACTCTTTATCCCAAATAGAAACCTAAGACCCGGTACCCGCTTACACACCTCATAAGTTGCATATGTAAGAATGCTGCTTGTTAAAATAATCAAAACAATTTGCAAGAAGACATTTTCTGTGATTGTAAAAATGAAATAGGCAACAACAATAATCCATGATTGATGAAAAATATAGACCGGAAACGAAGATGCCGATAAATAGTCTGTAGCCTTATTTCTAAAGTTCAAATAGTGTTATGTTTGTGCTTTCTTCTTTGTTAGTCAGTTTAAAATCACAAATCGTAGAAACTGCCCTTGTGAAAATTTTCATTTCCGAGATTTTTTGCTGTCAGTTTAAATATAACACAGCCATCCGGGCACACAATATCTTTGTTGTATTTGTCGTTTCCCCCAATGTTTTCTAAATTCCCACCGCTTCTGACAGCTTCCATGATAGGAAATATAATCATCATTACCTTGGAGCAAATGCCTTGTCCGTCCTTATTTACAGGGCAGCCATAAGTACAAGTGTATGTATCTCCAATTTCCTCACCGTTTCTGCAATACCGCTCCGTACGGTCACCGCGAAGAAATCCTGTTACCTTAATTTCAAATTCATACTCCTCGTCATACCATTTCTTCATGTTTATCCTCCAGCTTCCTTTCGTATAGGATAACTCGTTTCTTATTTTATTACCGACATTGCGTTCGCCTCCGAAATCATAAATAATGCCACCTTACCATTCCGCTGAACTAAGGAGCGAAACCTCTCGTTCAAATGTAGCATAATATGCTTCTAATTACTACCACATTTTTCCTCATGCAAATCTATATCCCCCCTAGGGGCTTGCATATCGTTTTTTACACTTGTATATTGTTTCTAACAATTTATGCTAATTTCGGACTACTAGGAGTTTGAGCAAGTGAAAGAACACGTTGACAAAAACGATACAGCGAAAAGGCACATGACGAGAAACATTGTTTCTCTGTCAATCATAATAATATTAGCCATGTTCTTGTTTGGCATGACTGTTTTGCTTTCTGCTTGTGCACCGAGCACATCGGATTCAGAGCTTTATACAACTCCAAATGAGATGTTTGAAGCCACAGACAGCATTTCTGACAACACGTCCGAAGCCACACCAATACCTGAAACGGATTCGCAAACAAACACACAATCAGACTCCGAAACAAGAATCGTCGTCGATGTATGGGGCAGAGAAGTTGAAATTCCTGCAAATGTTGAATCAATCATAACTTTAGGCTCAGGTGCGCCTCGTCTTGCTGCGTATCTTGATGTTATGCATATGCAAGTTGGTTCAGAGCAATATCTTGAGCTTGGTGTTAATATTAGGCGTGATTACAATCCTGTTCATCACGCTTGGCTGACCACTTTGCCTGTTGTCGGTGCAGGAGGCGGGTCGGGGCAAAATAATGGATTTCCAGAAGAAATTATCATGGTTGCACCTGATGTAATCGTCGCAGGTTTCGACCTTGAGGCTGCTGATGAATTACAAATGCAAACAGGTATTCCTGTTGTTTCTGTACGTCATACCACAGGTCTTGCGCCAGAAAGCTTTCGCGACGCACTACGTGTGTTCGCTGAAGTTGTCGGAGCAGAGGAACGCGCGGAAATTATCATAGATTTTATAGATAGTGCTAAAAATGACTTGCACAGTCGGACATATGACGTACCTGACGACGAAAAACTGCGAGCATATTCAGGTGCAATTACATGGAACGGCAGGCGTGGTTTTTCGGGTACTTATGCTAATTTCGGACCATTCAATGCAATTAATGCGTATAATGTTTCAGATTACTCCGAGTTAGACGGCTTCTTTGAGGTTGATTTGGAGAGCATATTGGTGTGGAATCCTGATGTCATTTTCCTTGATCCCGGAAACATGGATTTGGTAAACGAAGAATATGCAATAAATCCGGCTTTCTTTAATTCATTGCGCGCAGTTCAAGAAGGGCGAGTCTATACCATGCCCGCATTTAATTATGCCGGAACCAATATCACATATGCGCTCATCAATGCTTACTTTGCAGGAATTGTATTATTCCCCGAACAGTTTGCTGATATTGATATTGCTGAAAAAGCCGGTGAAATATTGACATTCTTTTTGGGAGAAAATACATTTGACTTAATGGCTGAGGGTGGTCTCTTTTTCGGACCATTAGCAATTGGGGAGTAGATATTAGTGCAAGTAATTTATTCTATCCGTCATTGCGGCCTCCGAGCCGCAATCCCCCAAATCGAAGCGTTATATTGGAGATTGCGGATCAAGTAGAGGCTGCTGAAAAAGTCCCATTTGTCATCCCGGGCTTGACCCGGGATCTATTACAAAGCTTGATTCTATCAGATTGCGGCTCGGAGGCCGCAATGACGATGGGTAAAAATATGCACTTTGTCAGCGACCTCGATCAAGTCCGCAATGACGGGGTACTCAAGTTGCTTGCGTTGGAGTAGAAACCGTTTCGCTTCAACTTTTTATATTTCATGGAAAGCACGGTTATTTTAATGAATTCAGCGCTATTGCAATCTAATTCAAACAATGACTACACCCGCTATATCAAGCAAAAATGGTTAGTGCTTATTTGTCTTGTTCTAATATTATTTGTTGTTACCGTGCTGTCAATTTCTGTGGGTTCGGCTGGGCTTCCGTTATTGGAAATATTGCGAGCTTTGTTTGGTGGTGGTGAAGCTGAAAGCATAACAATCGTGTGGAACGTGCGTATGCCGCGAATTATTACAGGGATGGGTGTTGGTTTTGCTTTTGCACTTGCAGGGTGCATTATGCAAAATGTCTTGCGCAATCCTCTGGCATCCGCATCGACTCTCGGAGTTATGCAAGGTGCCGCTTTCGGAGCATCTATTGCAATTGTGTATTTTCAAGCAGGGATTCAAATAAGTACCGTTGCAATCGCAAGCATTACGATTACTAACCCATATATGGTCACCACATTCGCCTTCCTGGGTGGTATGATTTCGACTGTATTTATCATATTTCTCTCCCGTGTCCGCGGAGTAACTCCATCAGCAATGGTACTTGCCGGTGTTGCACTTAGTGCTATGTTTGCTGCAGGTATTGCACTTATACAGTACTTTGCTGATGAAATGCAGATTGCTTCGATTGTACATTGGACTTTTGGCAATCTTGGACGAGCAAGTCAAAGTCAAACCCTTGCAATATTCGCGCTTAATGCTGTTGCGCTTATATATTTTGTTTTTAATCGGTTAAATTATAATGCAATGGAAAGCGGAACACATACTGCAAAGAGTCTTGGCGTAAATGTCGATGCTCTCGTTCTAATCAGCATGACAATTGCCACACTCATCTCCGCTGTGTCTGTGGCTTTTGTCGGAACTATCGGATTTGTTGGACTCATCGCACCGCATATCGTGCGTAGATTTGTTGGTAACGATTACCGCTTTCTTATTCCCTGCTCTGCTCTCATGGGCGCAATTATTATGATTGCCGCAGACCTGGCATCGCGAACCATAAGCTCCCCTGCCATTTTACCAATTGGAGCACTCACTTCATTCTTAGGCGCACCGCTATTTTTGTATATGATAATACGAGAGGGGCGTGGAGCAAAATGATAGAGATTAGAAATATTTTTTATGCTTATGGTAAAAATGAAGTTGTAAAAGATGTTAGCTTTGATGTTCAATCTGGGGAATGCGTAGGAATTTTGGGTAATAACGGTTCCGGTAAAAGTACGCTTATCACCTGTCTGAATAAAATTCGT
>WQWL01000141.1 GCA_009785345.1 Oscillospiraceae bacterium | reverse complement strand
TCAAGATACTCGTCATCTATCCTCTCATCTAAATCTTGCTCACTATCAGGTGTATTGCTATCATTCTCTACATTGACATCTGTATTGATATCATCAGTACCGGCATCACCTGTATCCACATGCCCCTCTTCAATATCCGGAACAATATTATCTTCTGAATCATGGCCATTGTCGGGAGTAATATAATCTATATCAGAATTATCATCAGTATCGTTTTCGTGAATTACCTCTGTATCTTCTTCTATCCATATTTCATCTTCCAACTCATTTAAAGCTAATGATGGCAAAAATATGCTAAGCAAAAAACTACTCAGCAATATAATGGTCAAGATAGCAATTAAACCTTTTTTCATTACTCCGTCTCCTTTTTCGCGTCTTTGTATGATTTTATATACTCATTTATGTGAATGTTATTTTTATACTTGAGTAGAATACTCCAAATTTCAAGTTTCAACTACACCCAAATGGGTGAAATTTTTGAAAAAAATGCGTTTAAAGCCCCCTCCCTTTTCTACATTGGAGGGGGCTTGTTTAATTGTTTTGTCCGTTTAATCCGGCATTATACTAATAATACTCCTCGTTTAAAACTGTTTTACTCGATCAATTTCTGCTCAAGTGCAATTCTAACTGCATCCGCACTATTGCGGGCATCGAGTTTTAGATACATTGAGTTAAGTACTTTTTTGATTGTATTAATAGATAGATTTCTATATTGTGCAATCTCTTCTCGAGAGAGACCATGAGATAAATCGATCAGAATCTCTCGCTCACGATTGGCTAAGTGCGTACGCTTTTCGATATTCGTTTCTCTTCTTAATGCATTTGCAACAACTATAAGTTTCTTCGTGTAGACTGTAGCTTTACTGTCAATTTTTTTGAGCCATTCTTTCGGGATGCCATAATCTGTTTGCTTTAGTGCTGCGATAATCAAGGGATGCAACTCTTTTCCAAGCTCAATGAAAAACATCTCAAATTCACCTTTGAAGGACAACTCATACGCACGCTCAAAATCTATCATTGCACCTTTTGTATCTCCGGTTTGGATTCGCGCAACGGCAGTCAGAAGTGACAGTTGAATTTCTCCAAACAAAAAGCGATCTTCCGGATTTCTCGGATATGAGCCACATAGAATAGTTAGTGCTTGCTGGTACTTTTGAACAGATATGTTGTACATAACATTTATGTGTAGTTCCTTTACTAGGCTACGGAACACAAATGCTGTCTTTTTCTCTTCTGTGGTAGACCAGAGTGGAATCTTGTTGATAAATCCAAGCTTGGCGTAAAATATTCCTGTATACAGATCATAGTATAGCTGACGATTCCAAAAACTCGTGCAGTCTAAGTGTGCAGATAATTGTTTCAATAACTCTCTTACCAGAGATGCGTTACCTTCCTGCATTGCAATATGCAGCAAATAATTCTCCGCTAGCATTTCAATACTGTGTTGTTGCTTTTCGCGCGCTTTCAGGATTGCATTGTGTGCATGAATTCTCGCAGTATTAGGTTGGTTTTTGAAAAATGCATGCTCGCAGGCTGCTAACTCCGCATAACCCGCGTACATTTGAAGTGGAATTTCCCCAGCAAGTGACTCGGCTTGCTTTGCAAGTTCTAAAAAACGATTAAACTTGACTAAATCTGCACCTTCTCCGACTAAACACGCATAGGAACGAAGTTCTCCATTAATAAATGCTCCGCTCTCTTTGCTCAAGAGAATTGGTGTATCTTTTAGATATTTTGCTGCTTTTTGCAAATAATCAGTAGTCTTATACTCATGTGTCATAGTACAAAGAAACGTGTCAATGTATGATAGGCTATTATAAGAGTTGCAAAGAAGCATCTCGGCAAGCGGGCTATCAATATGCTCCCATTCTTCGATGACATTAAATACTTTATCGCGAGCTTCTTCATATCTTCCTGTACCGACAAGTAGCAATGGGATGAAATAATTCTTCAAGATTATAAGATTTTCATCACTTTGATTTTCAGTCTGTGAATCTAAACTTTCCAATATATTTAAAAAATATTCGCTGGTGTCACGAGGTAGCTTAAATGGGTATGAGAGAAGTATTTGTACCATCTGCTCATATTGATGCGATTTTGCGCAGTAATGCATAGCATCCGTGAAATAACCATTTTCGGCACACCACCGCGCCGCTCGTTCATATGTTTTTTGTTTTTCTGTCTTTGACAATATATGTTGTTTGCTATTTAAGAACTCTCTATACAGTGGATGGATTCTGGCATCATAAGAAAAGCTATCCCACCACAAAAAGTATGCAATATTCGGCGTCCTTTTTAGTTGCTCCATATCTATGCTTGTAGAACTTTTTAGAATGTGCATAGCAGGTATGTCTGACAGCAGCGACATTTTCACCAATGTTTTTTGTACAGGTTTCGGAACGTTATCCCAAGCTTCAACTTCTAGCATTTTGAATATATTTTGCTGCAAAGCACTTAGAGCATGGTCAACACTATTTGACATCCTTTTTATCATGACAGAAAGCATGTTGATTGCCAGCGTCCAACCTTTTGTTATATCCATTAGTCTAGAAATGTCCTGTGTAGAAAGTTGTATGGCTTGTAATTGAAAAAATGTTGCCGCTTCCTCCATTGTAAAACACAGCGCATCTTCCGTTATCACGCTTATATTTCCTTTGGAATGTAACGATACAACATTGATTTCAGGTTCTTTTTGTGAAATTATTGTCATGTATGTATTGGGAATTTGCACATGTGCACATCGCTCAATAAATGTGAGTATTTTTTTTGAATGTATCAAATGAAAATCATCAAACACAAGAAGTATTTTTTTTGAATGTTCCTCCATATTTGCCATAAACTCAATAAACTGCTTGAATTGTGCAAGGCTTTCCGGAAAACCAAGTTCGCTCAATTTGACTGCCAATTCTGGATTATCTGAGGAGATGATTTGTGTAAAATTCCCCCAATAGCGAGAACTAATATTATCGCATGCGGTTAGTTGCACCCATCTGACAACGACATCTTGCTTTTTCTCGACATAATGCCGCACTGCTTGGGTTTTCCCGAAACCCACACCTGCAATGACATAAATCACCTTGCAATCAAATGCCTGTTCAAAAATATCATCAAGCCGATGGCGCATAATATGGTGTGTCGATAAGCTTGTTAGCTTAAACGTTTGATTATTGGTAGTTCCCATGATACACCTCTGTCATCTCTGCGTGCATTCCTCGTACATTTGTATAATTAAACAGAAAAACGACGGAAATACCGCCGCTCTGATTATGATGCTTTAATTCGTGTCATAGTCTTTGAATCATCACCATTAACAAAATCAAATAAAGCCGGTAAGACGGTTATTTTAACATGTCATTTCCGCTGATTCAAGTCATAATTATGATATTATTTTCTAGTGTGTAAATGCCTGATAATTTGCTGATTTTTAAGTGTGATTATTTCAAAAAATGCTGAAAACGCTTGGGTTTGGCTGCAAAATTTTTCGGACAACTCTGGCGATATTTGAGGTTAAACTTATACTGAACATTTCATCAATCTGTAAATAATTGTGTCCAGTATATTCTTCCTTCACCACTCATTGTCACCCCTATACCTAAACGTCCAAAATCAGCATTTAATATATTCTTACGATGTCCGGGTGAATCCATCCATCCCTGTACAACTTCCACAGCTGACATTTGCCCGGCAGCCAAATTTTCTCCCGCCCTGCGATATTCAACATCGTTTTCACCGAAAACAGTATAAAATTCCCTGCCATCCGGTCTGGTGTGGTCTTCAGCTAATCGTATAATAATTTCATTTGCACGTACATATGCTGCTCGTGATAGAGGTTCTGATGCATCCAAAAGTGGAAGTCCAGCATATGCTCTTTCATTGTTCGTCAGCCTAAAAACCTCTTCTGCGAGCACTTCAAGATCATATACCATAACCGTATGTCTTAGTGATCTGCCATCTTCTGTTGTGAATGTAATAATCACTTCACCGAGAGCATTGCAAATGAATGTGTATGGTCCTGTTTGTGTGACCGGTGCACCACTGAAGCTTATGGATATCGACACATTCGTTGCATCTGGCGGGTCTATGGTTATTATGATCTCAGCTTCGTCACCTACTGTAAAAGCGTGCCGATTCATTGAAATGCTTATATTCGTAGCCGGAATTATTACTTCAACATTAACTTGGGTATAAATTTCTCCAACTGCAGCCGTAATGGTTGTTGTTCCCACTCCAACCGCCGTTATATCGCCGTATTCAGATACAATAGCAATATCTTCATCATCGCTAGTAAATTGAATAGGTTCTTCCGGAACTGCATCTTTTGGAGTGAATGTTAGCGTTAGCGTTATTGTATCACCAAGTGCAATAATTATATCATCATGAAACAATACAATTGCTTCAATTTCAGGAGGAACTACAATAATTTCAGCCATTGCCATAATTCCATTATTGGCTATTGCAATGATATTTGCTGTTCCGGCTCCTGCTGCAAACCAATTGTCACCTTGTTGACGCACCACAAACTCATTGTCTGAAATAAACTCAAAAGACTTGTCAGTTGCATTATACGGCTGTATAATAACATCGACATGGAATCTATAACCTATGGGAACCTCTACGCTCTCGAGCACAATTTCTATGCTCTCAACTTCTATTATTTCCGGTTCTGGTGGTGGCTCGGGAGTCTGCACTGCAATCTCTGGTTCCGGTGGTGGCACAGAATCTGCCTGACGAAGCACTAGTAGTGCTGCAATCAACAATACTAGCAATACCGCGAGTATTACCAATATCAAATCTCTAGTTGCTTTTCTGTTTTTTCTTTGTCTCTCTTGTCTTTCTTGCATTGTAGTACCAGTTCCTTGTTCATTAATAGTAAATCTACAAAATTCTAAAGGAGTAACATCAACATATGATTCATAGTTTTAAAAACGATTATAGCGAGATGGCTCATCCTAACATTCTAAACGCTTTAGCTGCTGTTGGCAATAAGCAATTTGAAGGTTATGGGCTTGACGAGCACTCTGCTACTGCTGCATTGCTTATTCAAAAGAAAATAAAAGCACCATATTCTGATATTCATTTTATCGCCGGTGGCACTCATGCAAACTTAGTGTTGATTTCATCCGCTCTGCGCCCCCACGAGGCTGTCATTGCCGCCAAGAGCGGTCATATATATATGCATGAAGCGGGCGCAATAGAAGCAACAGGTCATAAAATCTGCATCAGAGACGGTCAAAATGGCAAGCTCACCGTGGCTGATATTGAGTCTGTCCTTGATGAACATAATGGCGATGAGCATATGGTTAAACCAAAGCTTGTGTACCTCTCATTATCGACTGAATGTGGAACAGTTTACACAAGAGCCGAGCTTGGTGCTATTACGTATTTTTGCAGAAAAAACTCACTTTATTTGTATATTGATGGAGCAAGGCTTGGTAATGCTGTAAACAGCTCTGCATGTGATATGAAGTATAGTGATATTGCAAGTCTCGCTGATGCGTTCTTCATCGGTGGCACAAAAAATGGCGCTCTTTTTGGCGAAGCAATCGTTATTTGTAATGAAGAGCTACAAAATGATTTTCGTTTTCTATTGAAGCAACGTGGAGGAATGCTCGCAAAGACTGCGGCAATCGGAGTCCAGTTCAAAGAGCTCTTCTCCGGTGATTTATACGATAAGCTGGCAAAACATTCAAATACAATGGCAATGAAACTGGCAAAAGGTATTGCTGGTTTGGGGTACGAATTCCTATATCCGGTTGAAACCAATTTAATTATCCCCATTTTCCCTGACGAAATAGCAGAGAAACTTCATGAGCTTTACGCATTTTATGATTTTCAAAAATTTGATGACAAGACTGCCGTACGCTTACTAACTTCATGGGCAACATCAGAGAGTATCGTTGAACGATTTGTTGCTGATTTAGCGGCGCTTTCATAGATTGCTCGTAAAATTAATCACTGTTTTTTCAGGGTCTGTAGCAAAAAATGCTTCAGACCCTTTCATGTGGCTAATTTGTCGTCATTGCGGTATGCTAATCACTATGTCAGTGCTGCAAATACTAGTATTCGCTCATCCCGGTCACGACTTCTGGTACAAGTAGATAACAACATAAATCCTCTTGCATTTGCAGGTGCATTTGGAAATTCTTCAGCCGCTCTTGCCGGATCAAAGAGTGCAATGCCATATGCTGGATCCCATGCATCTGTTACTTTTGCTGCAAACACCCTGTATGTTAGTGTTCTGCCATCACGTGTTGTGACTGTTATGTCTGGATTTTGTCGCAGAAAATTCGAATCCAGAAAGCGTGATAATGGTGCAAACATTGACCCATCTCTTGTGTGATGACCGTAAATGATTTTTGAAAATTCGTCAAAATTATTCGTATTACGGTAGTCCATGAAAATCGCTCCGGCAGAGTTGTGCGCTCCTGTGAAGGTGGTGTTTATATACTTGTCATTATCATTCCCACGCACGACAGGATAGCTAATTATGCCTGCAATATTTATCCAGCCAATGAAGTCATTATTTATGGCTGCGAGTTCATCTAGCGACAGGGTGCGAAGATGCATATCTTCTTCGGTAAGTGCTTCGGGTAAGTTCTCATATTCATCTTCATCAACAGTGTCAAAATCTACGTTTTCGGAAATTGCAGGAAAGTCAGTTCTCAGTTGATCGTATTCAGTACGAGCCGTAGCATCTTCCAGATAGCCTCCAATAATAATCCACAGTCCCACGCCAATCGCAATCGCTCCAACTACAATTGCAGATGCATATATTATTTGCTTTTTATTTAATGGACGCCTACACTTAGAATCTTTCGACACTTCCGGCACCTCCCTATTTAAACGTTGGGTTAACCGATGCTTACCGCGAGAACATTATCTTTTCACTGTTGAACATCTTCGTTAACACAAATCCACCCAGACCGGCATATACTAAGTTAGCAAGACATGCGATTAGTATGTTCACCATCGAATAGTCCAGAGCAAAAATC
>WQWL01000140.1 GCA_009785345.1 Oscillospiraceae bacterium | reverse complement strand
CGCGTATGTAACTACGTTGATATTTCAATGTGGCGCTTCGCACCAGTGGCTCTCGCCACTCATTCGCCTATCGGCGAACGCATCTCATATTAGGGCGATGAGACCCGTTCTAGCGAAAAATTCGCGACATATTGCTTGATGGAGGCGGATGATACGCATAGTCTGACCAATAACGATCTACACCCCCTAGTCCTTAAAAATTAAAATTAAGGTTGAAATATTTGCGGTAATGACGTATAGTGTATTGTTGACATTATTGTGAGAAGTGAGTGGCATCAAAGGTAATCGCGGAAAGGTATGGTCATCATATTAATGGACAAGCGACCAATTGGGGTTTTTGACTCAGGACTTGGTGGGTTGACAATGGTAAAAGAATTGATAAAACTGCTGCCCGGAGAGGACATTGTATACCTCGGAGACACAGGCAGAGTACCATATGGCTCACGCTCGAAAGCAACAATAACAAAATATGCCCATCAAGACGCAGCTTTTCTTGCGAAATATGATATAAAGACAATGGTGGTCGCTTGCAATACTGTATGCTCAGTCGCGTTTGCATCGTTAAAATCAGGATATGATATACCGATATATGGAGTTATCGATACACCTGCAGGTATTGCAGCAAGCAAAACAAAAAATGGCAAAATAGGCGTTATAGGCACAGCAGCGACTATACGTAGTGGTAAATACGAAGAAGCATTAAAAAATATCAACCCTGAACTGAAAGTCCATTCAGTTAAATGTCCGTTATTTGTACCATTAGTCGAGGAAGGGTGGACCAGCCCGGATGACGAAGCTGCTCTCAGCATAGCAAATCGATACCTTGGGGAGCTGCGAAAAGCAGAAATAGACACACTTATTCTGGGATGCACACATTATCCACTACTAAGTTCGGTAATATCAAAAGTAATGGGCGACAAAGTCGCGCTTGTTGATTCTGGAACAGAAACTGCGAAATATGTTGCAGAAAAACTACAGAAAAACAACATAATTAACGATAAAAACAATATAGGTAATATACGTTATTTTGTCACAGACAGCATACATAGATTCTCCAAAACAGCATCCGCCTATTTGGAGACAGATGTACATGGCAAGGTAGAGCAAGTAACAATAGAATAGAGGTTCAGATTATGAATGACACGAAAAAAGTACTAATATCAATAAAAGGATCACCACTATACTCAGCAGACGAAGATGAAATGTTTGAGCTTATGACTGATGGTGAATATCTAGAAAAGAATGGGATATGCACATTTAGCTATATAGGAAGTACGTTGACAGGTGAAGAAGGTACACTCACAACATTCAATGTTGAGAAGGATAAAGTGACACTTCAACGCAACGACGGAATTAACGGCGATATGATATTCACTGAAAATCAAAAACAGCACTTCCTGTACAACACACCCTTTGGTTCGGTCATGATGGGAATTGACACACACAGTATAGTAAGCAATATGGCAGATGACGGTGGAAATCTCGAGATAAAATACGATATTGAGGTAGACAATGTCTCAGTCAGTCAAAACTTGTTTGAGATTAACGTCAGGAGTTGCCCACAATGAAGACAATAAACCTAATAGAAAACGCGAAAAAGCAAATTGACGAACTGATTAATACTGCTTTTTCAAAAGCATGTGTAGCAAATAGCCTTACAAATACCGAACAGCAAGAAGGGTCAAAGGTGCCCTTGAAAGGTTCGGTAGAAATACCTAGAGAGACAGGGCATGGCGATTATGCTGCAACACATGCTATGGCTGCGGCCAAAGCACTCAAGATGCCACCGAGAAAGATTGCGGAAGCAATTTTGGAGCATTTAGAGCTTGATGGAAGCTATTTTAACTCAGTTTCCATTGCCGGTCCGGGCTTTATTAATTTTGCATTAGCCGAGAACTGGTTCGTTGATGTTTTATGTGCTGTTGAAGATGCCGGCAAAGACTACGGTGCTGTAGATGTCGGAAAAGGACAACGTGTTATGGTAGAGTTTGTGTCTGCAAACCCGACTGGACCAATGACAATAGGTAATGCACGCGGTGGGGCACTGGGAGACATATTGGCATCAGTTTTTGAGAAAGCCGGATATGACGTATGGCGGGAATTTCTGTTAAACGATGCAGGGAACCAGGTAGATATATTCGGGAAATCAATAAACGCACGATATATGCAACTTTGTCTTGGAGAAAATAATGTAGAATTCCCTGAAGATGGGTATCATGGCGACGATATTAAAGAGCTGGCTCAAATGCTCTTTGACACTGAAGGTAATAAGCTACAAGACTTATCTGAAGATGAACGTATAGAAAAATTCATTGCATTCGGTGTACCGCATAATACAGCAATGATGAAAGAACATCTTGAGCGTTATCGCATACAGTTTGACGAGTGGTTTAGTGAGAAAAGCTTGCACAGTAGTGGATATATTGAAGAAACAATCGACCTACTGGACAAAGGTGGGCTTCTTTATGAGAAAGATGGAGCACTTTGGCTCCGAAACACAGATTTAGGCGGAGATAAGGACGAAGTTATTCGTAGGGCCAATGGGTTTACCACATACTATGCCATGGACATTGCCTATCACAGAAACAAGCTGGATAGAGGATTTGACAAAGCTGTTGAAATTTGGGGTGGCGATCATCACGGTCATGCAAAGCGCTTGATGACAACACTGTCTGCCCCTAAACTTATGGATGCGCTTGGTGTTGACTGTACAAAGTTACATTTCCTTATAATGCAAATGGTACGTATATTGCGAGATGGAGAAACAATAAAAGTCTCAAAACGAACAGGTAAGGCACTTACACTCAATGATCTGCTTGATGAAATATCTGTTGATGCCTGCAGATTCTTCTTCAATGCCAGACCCGACAGTCATATTGAGTTTGACATAGGACTTGCGGTTAGACAAGATAGCGAAAACCCTGTTTATTATATCCAATACGCGCATGCCAGAATATGCAGCATGATTGCAATGTTGGCTGAAGATGGACACAAAGTACCAAAGCTTTGTGAAGTGAATGCAATGTTACTCAAGTCTGAAGCAGAACTGGCGCTCATAAAGCAAATAGCCGCCTTACCGGAAGAAGTAACACATGCAGCACGCGACTATGATCCCTCAAAGATAAATAGATATGTAGTAGAACTGGCAGCCAGATTCCACAAGTTCTATAATGCCTGCCGCATAAGAGGCGAAGAAAACGAATTATTACAAGCACGTCTAAAGCTAGCTGATATAACACGCATAGTACTTCAAAACTGCTTAGACTTATTAGGCATCACAGCACCTGAAAAAATGTAACAAATCGCACGACCGCATCAATAAACGAAAGATGATGTCATGAGATCAAATGACTAAAAATACAAAACAGCACCGATGTGGGGTACCATTCGGTGCTGTTTTAACGTTGGTACTACTAGATAAATCGAGAATCAGGGGTTAGTATTACTAAATAACCACGTTCATGCTCTGCAGAATTTCTGCAATTCTTCGCCTGCTTATGGTAATAGTATCGCCATTACTGATTTCAATCAGACGATTTACTTTATCAACTTGCCTTATCTTATCAAGGTTTACTACATACGATTGATGACACATAATAAACGGTGAGCCAAGCCTTGCCACGTCATTGATGTGACCACGAAACTCTAGAATGCTATCCGTTGTGTGTAAAAGAAGCTTGTGTCGTTGATTTACACTTGATTCAAAATAGAGAATGTCACGGTATGGAGTGTTTAGTACCTGGTCACCTATTTTTATCGTAAAATACTTGATACTCGAATGTTTACCGTCAAGAAAGCGCTGATATGCTACTTGCATGCATTCTGCAATTCGCCTCTCAGCTTCATTTGCCGGAATATCTTTAGGTATGTAATCCATTGCTTCGACCTTGTACTTAAAAACAAGATGACTCATCTCAGACAGTGTTGTGACAAAGACAATTGTGGCAGAAACATCGAGTTTTTTGATTTCCACAGCAAGTTCAATACCATTAATATCACATTGCAAATCAACATCCAAAAAGTATAACCCGTTTCGACCGGTGTGTGTCTTAATATTGTCTAGTAATGTAGTAGGATTATTTGCTGAAAGAGCAAGACTCATATCAAAGTCGTTTAAAAGAAGGTGCTTGCTAATAACACTTTCAAGCTTTGTACGATGTACATCATTATCCTCACAAATAAAAATATGTAACATTAAACTTCGCTCGCAATCATAAGTTTTTGAGTAAACATTTCATCCTTGACACTGGTCAGGACGGTTAGGTTTGGGAGGGAGTCGGTCAACTCAAATAAAGTATCGAGTCCCAGCCCACGCCCTTTGCCTTTGGTGGAAAAACCAGGTTGCCGTAACGTTCTAAGAGAAGGAATATTTGGTCTGCACGTATTTTGTACAATGAAATTTGTTGAACCATTTTTCTTAAAGCAAGCAACGAAAAGTGTACCCATCTTAAGTGTGCTCAACTCCTCAATAGCGTTATCTAGCAAAATACCTAACATTCGAACAATAGTTATAGAATCGATAGGTATATCATCAATTGCTGCATCAGCCTCGAACGTGGTATTAATGCCTAAGTTTTGTGCCATTGACAGTTTTATCGTTAAAATACTTTTAACTTCTTGTATATTTATTCTAGTTAAACTTTCCAGTGCAAAATCACCCTCAGTAATGACAGCAAAGGCCGGTTTAATTTTGTCATTGTAATAATGTTTCATTCCAACCCAATTTTCATCTGTTGCAAAGATATCCATGGAAGAGAATATATTACATTGGTCATGCTTAAACTTTCGCATTGCAGTATACTGATGCATAAGTTCATCAATACGATGGAGTAACTGCTCTCGATCAGCAGAATTTTGCTGTGCTTTTTTTTGTTCATGCAAATATCTCTTAACAAAGAAAACTGATGGAATGTATACGGATATAAAACCTATAGCCGGTATTATAAGCCATATTGAAAAATCAACCCAACCCAAGTAAATCAAAAGTCCGCAAACCAATACGAGAGTTAGCAGTGCATGTGCAATCCAATGGACATACGGTGGTATTCGCGATGTCTCACTTCGAACCAAAATCATTACAGGCAATGAGCCAGATAATGAAATGAGCATAGGCTCAAGTACATGTTGATATGAGGATGGTCGATATATTTGCAAAACAAATATATCTGTGAGTAGTGAAACATAGATATATTGAAAAGTAAAAATAATACAAAACAATAAAAAAAACCATTTTAACGCAGTTCTCAGATTCACACATCAGCACCTCGCTTCGATTTATTATACCCGCCGCCTGCACATCGCTTAGAGATGGGGGTTTTGAGTTTAAGACTTCAGCCTCTTTCAAGCGGAATATTATCATGGGGAGTACAATCCCCATCTGAAACCTGATGCTTTCGACTTCAGAAGCCGAAAACGAGCTTGAATTTCTGTGAACTTACTAAAACATGAATGTCATGTTTGATATTATGCATAACTTGATAGAACATGTCAACATTTATAATAAAAGAATAAACAAACACGCTTTTAACAAGAAGGTCAGTGTGAATTCTAATACATGTGATTTTTTACAAGTAAATTGTGTTGACATAGAAACTAAATAAGGGTCGCAAACATACAGAAAAGGTTCGCAAAACCGCCAAATAGCGGTCGCGAGACCGTGAAAAAACATCCCGAAACCCTGTGGTTTTGGGATGTTTAACAAGTTGCATGCTAATTTTCATACCGAATTGTACATCAATCTCACCGAATTGTACGAACACTTCACATAATTTGCAGAATTTTGATATAAATATATATTGATTTAGGTCGTATATAGGCTATTATCTGATAAAATGTTAACATTCTGTAAACAAACACGGAAAACACTATCATTTCAACATGTCAGTATGATAGTATTCCATGAATGTGTAATTGTGCGCTTAAAGTCGACGCAATAAAACCTGACAATAATGCTCAATATTAAAACAAGCAGAAGAGTGAAGGTATCATGCGTATAGAAAGTGCAAAATAACTTTAGATATATAGAACATTTATTGACAAACAAAAGCAACTACCAAAGAAAGCATAATAAGCTAAACAAATTGACAACACATGTTCGTCTGAAAACAAAGGAGAAAATTATGAGTAATTCGAATGTAAGATTAGGAAGTAACATGAAGAATCGTATAATAGCGTTTTCAACAGCTATCATGCTATTTGTATCGATGCTTTCGCTGACGACTTTAGTTGCTGCAGAAGAAGCTGACTATGCTCCTGAAGAAGCAGTAGTTGAAGAGTATGTTCCAGCACCCGAGCCGGAACCGGAACCGGAGCAACCGACACCGGAAGTAGAAGATGGTGATGATGCAGTTGCAGAAACTCCTGACTACGATGTTCTGTATGAAGACGATGACGACGAAGGGTACGATGACAACGAAGAGTATGAGCAAGCCGTACTATCAATCGTGAACTTTCCGGGTAACCTTACTCACAGGAATCAGAGTGCAATTGTATTAAGAGATAATGTAGTACAAGACGATTTCACTTCACCGTTCTGGGTAACTGTTGATGCATTGGTTTCTCTTGAAGCTGGCGAAGTCGATGAAGCTTATGAGTTCATCGGATGGTTTCGTGGTTCAGAAGCACCAGCTCGTGGAACCCATATCGATGAACTTATATATAATGTAGAGAGAGTCGACAATCAATACGTCGTAACAGATGAAGATTACAACTTTGCAATGCCTGAAGATGCAATCCAATATTTCGCACTTTGGGGCTATAACAATTATATAGGTCGTAGCAGCGGATATCGCGAAGATGAGTATGAAGATGATTTCGAAGATGAGTATAAAGACTACGAAGTTGTTGATCTTTCTTTATACAACGTTCCGTCAGAATTAACACATATAGGTCAAACAGCAGAAGTGTACACTTCCGTTGCTGATGATGCATCTATAATAAATGTATACGGAATCATAGATGTTGAAGTAGTAGAAGACACAACTGTCACATTAACATCAGGTGATGTTGAAGAAGCATTTGACTTCCTCGGCTGGTAT
>WQWL01000139.1 GCA_009785345.1 Oscillospiraceae bacterium | reverse complement strand
TTGCGTGATTTGCTGGTGGGCCCAAGTGGACTTGAACCACCGACCTCACGATTATCAGTCGTGCGCTCTAACCAGCTGAGCTATGGGCCCTGGTGGAGATGAGCGGGATCGAACCGCTGACCCCCTGCTTGCAAAGCAGGTGCTCTCCCAGCTGAGCTACACCCCCACGGAACTTGTGATATTTATGAATATCACACTTCTTTGATACGCGGACAACATAGTACCACTTATTACCCTAGTTTGTCAACACATTTTCAGCGATTTTAAATATACATTGAAGCATATCTTCCATACGCACCCGAATAATTTACCATTCCCACTATCGCTTGTCAATATGTTTTCTTTAGTTTTATTGAAATTCGCAGAAAATTTTATCAATTTTGCTGTTTTTCTTAGTTTTTTCGTTGACAAGTGGAAATTTGTACGTTAAAATGTGCTTGCTCACATGGAAATATGAGCAAATACGTTACGAAAGGAGTTGATTTAAAGGTGTTAAACAGAATAAGGGTGATTTACTCCTAAAATCGAATATCGGCATAACAGCATATGGGATTATTTAATTACAAGGGGCAAGTCACCCTAAGCTTTCGTTATGCAAAGTGCTTTTGTGTACAGAAGAATCGTATTTCGTGACGTTCTGTTGTAAACCACAAATGTGCTTGTAACAACTTTCGTGAATAGTTTTTAGTTATTAAGGACGCGATCGACGGTCGTGTCCTTTTTTGGTGCAAAATACTCAGCGTATTAATTGCAAATACTTTCGAACGCGAGTATAACAAAAATTGGAGAAGAAATGAAAAAAGATTCTAAATTAAAAATGATGATAGGGTTTACGCATAGACTGAAGCGTTTTTTCCTGTTTTCAATATTAACGGCTATAGTTGCAACGTTTTTAAGTTTCCTTGCGCCTCTGATAGTTGGCTTTACTGTTGACTCAGTTATTGGCGACCAGGGAACTGTATTGCCAGCTCCCGTAATGTGGATATTTGAACAACTAAACACACGAGGAACGCTATTTTCAGCGCTACTTGTTTGCGCTGTGATGATTGCTGTAACGGAGTTGATTTCAGGGTTATTCAACTACTTTTCGCGCGTGAGCATGGCAAAGGGCTCTGAACGAATGATTAATAATCTTCGCATAAACCTATATTCACACACACAGAATTTGCCATTTGAATGGCACACCAACAACCAAACAGGCGATATAATTCAACGCTGTACATCAGACGTTGAAACAGTCAGACGCTTTGTGTTCAATCAGTTAATTGAAGTCATCAGAACTGCTATACTTGTCATAATCGCAATCATTATAATGTTTTCATTAAACGTTGTGATGGCAACGGTTGTTACATTGTTCATACCATTTATAATGGCGTATACATTCTTCTTTTTCAGGCAGATTGCAAAAAAATTCCTTCTAGCTGACAAGGCAGAAGGTGCACTAATGGTAAGGGTTCAAGAAAACTTAACCGGCGTTCGTGTCGTTAGAGCATTTGGACGCGAAATCTATGAGACCGAACAATTTGATGAGAAGAACGAAGATTTTGCGAACAAGTGGATAAAGCTTGGTGGAACACTAGGTGTTTACTGGGGAATTGGTGACGGAGTGTCATTCTTGCAGATGTTTAGCGTAATCATCGTTGGTGCGTATCTTGCAATGACAAGCACATTTACAGTTGGTGAACTACTCGTTTTCTTAGGCTATACAAACATGCTGATGTGGCCTGTAAGGCAACTCGGTAGGATTATTAACGAGATGAGCAGAGCGGGAGTGTCGCTTGGACGTATTAAAGAGATTCTTGATGTACCGGAAGAATCTGATTCTCCGGATTCAATAACACCTCCTATTGATCGTGATATCGTATTTGAGAATGTATCTTTTTCGTATGAAGAACAACCTGTTTTGGAAAATGTCAGCTTTAAAGTGAAAAATGGCACAACATTTGGCATTCTCGGAGCAACAGGCTCCGGCAAGTCAACAATAACATATTTGCTCAATAGGCTGTATGATTTGCCTGAGAATGGCGGAAAAATAATGATTGGCGGCGTCGATATATCGCAAATCAAAAAGAGATATCTACGTCGAAATATCGGACTTGTTTTGCAAGAACCGTTCCTGTTTTCAAAAACAATTTTGGAAAATATCGATATTGCATCTCGCAAAAGCGATCTTGCAAAAGTGCGTGAAAAAGCGCGGATAGCGGCTGTTGATGACAATATTGAAGGGTTTTCAAAAGGTTACGATACTATTGTCGGTGAGCGTGGAGTTACTCTTTCGGGTGGACAAAAGCAACGTGTTGCAATTGCACGAACTCTGATGATGGATGCTCCGATTATGGTGTTTGACGACTCCATGTCTAACTTAGACATGGAAACTGACGCTCAAATTCGTGAATCATTGCGTGAAGATACAGAAGGCTCAACAGTTATTCTTATTTCACACAGAATTTCAACGCTCATGAAAGCGGATGTAATAATGGTGCTTGATGAAGGTAGAGTTGAAGAGATTGGTTCACATGCTGAACTGGTTCAAAAAGATGGAATTTATCGCCGCATCTATGACTTGCAGAGCGGTTATGTGAGCAGTGATGCCAGGTGCAGCTCAAATACAGAAAGGGGTGAAGCCCTATGAGATATGAATATGAAGATGAGGTAAAGGTAAAAGGTCTCAGTTTTGATGTTTGGAAACGAATGATGCCATATATTCGTATGATGAAACGTCCCTTTATATGTGCAGGTGTTCTTATTATATTTTGGACTGCAATAAATGCATCGTTTCCACTCTTCACTAGCTATGCTGTTAATAATTTTATAATCCCTGAAACAACCGAAGGGATTGTGCCATTTGCGGCGTTGTACCTTGGTTTTATTATAATATCAAGCGTGGGTACGTACATTTGGGTAAAAGTGCTTATGAGGGTCGAAAATAGAATTGGACAAATCGTAAGACGTGATTGTTTTATCCATTTGCAAAAAATCCAACTTGCTTATCACAATACAAACTCGGTCGGTTATTTGATAGGCAGAGTCATATCGGACACGGAGCGAATCAGTAGCATGATATCCTGGGGCTTTACTGCTGTGGCTGAGGCATCTCTCATTATAATCTTTAGTATTATATATATGTTTATACTTAGTCCACCCCTTGCCCTACTATTGATATTAATAATTCCCTTTGCATGGGTTATCGCTTGGATTTTCCAAAGAAAAATATTGGTTGTCAGTAGAAAAGTTCGTGAGATAAATTCTCGCATAACCGGTGCATATAATGAGGGAATAACCGGTTCAAAGACTTCAAAAACACTTGTAATCGAAGACGTGAATAGCTCTGAATTTGCAAAACTTTCTGACAGAATGCAGCGTCAGTCTGTTCGCTCATCACGCCTAATGGCAATGATGCTTCCAATGATTGCAACAATGGGTTCTATCGCTCTTTCTATTATACTGTTTAGAGGCGGATTGATGGTTGAGAGCAATCTTCTTGACTTTGGTGTGTTGGCGGCATTTATAACATATGCCGTTTTCACAATAGAACCTGTTGTTTGGGTTTCAGGTGTTATTTCTGAAATGGTTGCCGCACAGGTTGGTGTAGAGAGAGTTACCGGACTTCTTGCTGAAGAAATTACAATAAATGATACACCGGAAGTAATTGAAAAATATGGTGATACGTTTAATCCAAAACGTGAAAACTGGGAGAAGATTAACGGTGAGATAACATTCGATGACGTAACATTCATGTATCCTGACGGTGATGAAAATGTTTTGGAAAACTTCACCCTTGATATTCCACCGGGTACGACAGTTGCAATAGTAGGTGAAACAGGTGCAGGTAAATCAACAATGGTTAATCTTGCATGTCGTTTCTACGAGCCAACGGGTGGTCGTGTGCTTATAGATGGTCGTGACGCACGTGAACGTTCACAGCTATGGCTACACTCATCATTAGGCTATGTGCTTCAACAACCACATCTATTTTCAGGCACAATCATGGACAATATTCGTTATGGAAAACTTGATGCGACTGATGAAGAAGTCATTGCTGCAGCGAAAATGGTTTCAGCAAATGTTGTAGCAGAACGTATGCCTGATGGATATGACACAGAAGTAGGTGAGGGCGGTGACAAGCTTTCTACAGGCGAAAAGCAACTTGTATCTTTTGCTCGTGCTGTTCTTGCAAATCCGCCGATTTTTGTGTTGGATGAAGCTACGTCAAGTATAGATACAGAAACCGAGCAACTCATCCAGGATGCAATTTCGCATATTCTTGAAGGTCGCACGTCCTTTATAATCGCGCACAGGCTTTCAACTATTTCTCATGCAGATATAATTCTTGTTGTAGAAGATGGCAGAATCGTCGAACGCGGTACTCACTCGGAGTTACTGGCTGCCGGTGGACATTATAGCGAACTGTATCAAGCGATGAGATTGGATGAAACGGACATTTAGTGCAAATGAAACTGAATTAAACGTAAGCGCCCTAATTACATTTGGAAGTAACTGGGGCGTTTTCCATTGATTTTGTGTGCTATGTTTGTTAAAATTACATTATTTAGAATGTGGAGAAATAAACTATGAACTTTAAAATGGCGCATACGAATATTAATGTACTAGATTTGGAAAAATCAATTGAATTTTATGAAAAAGCTTTGGGCTTAAGTGTAGTAAGACGCCACAAAGCTGGTGACGATAGTTTTGAACTGGTATTCCTGTCTGACGGCACATCGACCTATCTAATTGAACTGACATGGCTTCGCGACAAAGATACACCATATGAGCTTGGTGATAACGAAACACATATTGCTTTTATTGCAGATGATTTCGATGCAGCGTATGCATTGCATAAGGAGATGGATTGTATCTGCTACGAAAATACAGCAATGGGATTGTATTTCATAGAAGATCCGGATGGTTATTGGCTAGAAATAGTTCCAGCGAAGCGATAGACACATTTTGCTTGACTTTATCGTTGGTTGTACATATAGTATTTATGTAATAAATTTGTGAAAGGAATATACTTCTATTATGTCAAAGAAGACTGTTATCATCGAAGGCTCCGGCAGACATTGCCATGTCACACGCGAGACGCTCGACATACTTTTTGGAGAAGGGTTTGAGCTTGAAGTCAAGAAAATGTTGTCCCAACCCGGTGAATACGCGACACCGCATAAGGTTACTGTCGTTGGTCCACGCAAATCTACCGAGGTGACAATTCTCGGACCATGTCGCAAAGCAGATCAAGTTGAGTTGTCATTAACCGATGCAGCTTCACTCGGAATTTATGCTCCCATACGCGAGAGTGGCAATGTGTCGGGCAGCCCGGGCTGTAAATTGGTTGGACCTAAGGGCGAGGTTGAAATAAGTGAAGGGGTCATTGTAGCGAAGCGACATCTTCATATTACACCAGAAGATGCAGAAAGGTACGGGATTTCGGACAAGCAAATAATCAAAGTTAAAGTCGATGGTGAAAGATCGCTTATATTTGATGAGGTGGTCGTGCGAGAAAGTTCTAAATTTGCGACATATATGCATTTAGACTATGATGAGTTTAATGCGTGTGCACTCTCAAAGTACAATAATGTTGGAGAAATTATAGCCTGATGCTGTAGGCTGATCTCAAGCTAGAAATGCACAACAAATACAAAGAACGCTAACTGAGTCAGTTAGCGTTCTGGTATCCGAACTAAAATAGAGATATATGCTGATTCGTTAAACATTCATAGTGTGATTAACTTCTTTCGGCTTACCGATGACAAAATTAGAGAATGTTCAATACAACAGTAAGAACTACGAAAGTGCCTGCAATCCATTTTGTAGCAAGCGCAAGACGTGCATCACGTGATTTTGCTGCATTTTTTGCAAGATATGATTCGTTTGCACCGGTGAATGCAGACAGTCCGGAGTTTTTGCCGGATTGAAAAATGATAGTAATTATGAGAATAGCGCATAGTAACACTTGAATTATGACAAATATTAATTTTACGACTTCCATTATATATCGCTCCTTGTTTTGCTATATTTCCACGCAGACCAATACATTAGCACATTATTTCAACTATTGCAAGCAAAAATGTGATAAAATATTAAATTACAGCCACAAAATGCAAAATTTGCAAATATTATTAGAAAAGGGATTCAATTTATGTATTTTGATACACATGCACACTATTATGACAAACGCTTTAACGATGATCGTGATGAGCTACTTAGCTCAATGCCGGCAGCAGGGATTTCCTATATACTCAGTGCTGGCAGCAATGTAAAATCCTCAAAATTCTGTGTAGAACTGGCTAATAAGTATTCATTTATTTACGCAGCTGTCGGTGTTCATCCACATGACGCAAAATCTATGAACGAAAACACCATATCAGAGCTTCAAGAACTCTTTTCAGACCCTAAGGTGGTAGCAGTAGGGGAAACGGGGCTTGATTATCATTATGATTTTTCTCCCCGGGATGTGCAAAAAATATGTTTTCGAGAACAGCTTGAGCTTGCACGTCATTTAGGGAAGCCAATTATTGTTCATGAGCGTGAGTCATTAAATGATACATTGGAAATGATTTGCGAATTTAAGGATATCAAAGGAGTGCTGCATTGTTTTTCTGGTAGCTGGGAAACTGCAAAAATTATTCTTGATATGGGATGGTATCTGTCATTTGGAGGTGTTATAACATTCAAAAATGCTCGCCGTGCACTAGAAGTTATTGAGAAGATGCCTTTGGATAGAATCATGCTCGAAACAGACTGTCCATATCTTGCACCTGAGCCGAAGCGGGGGAGACGAAACAGCTCACTATATTTGCCATATATAGCTGAAAAAATCGCTGATGTGCGAGGAATCACGAGAGAAGAAGTTGCAACAGCAACAACAGAGAATGGTAAAAGATTTTTTGAGATTTAGAAAATAAGTATAATAGGCGGTTGCGAAAGTTAAACATATTTCCTGTAGGGGCGATCGTCCAATGCAAGCAATTTAATGAATCTTGCCTTATCAAATCACCCGCCGTCTGCGGACGGCACCCTCTTTTCTAAAGAGGGCAAGGGTTGGATGTATCGTTCCTTGCCTTCTTTAGCAAAGAAGGTGGTCCCGCGGACC
>WQWL01000138.1 GCA_009785345.1 Oscillospiraceae bacterium | reverse complement strand
GGTAATCCCAGAACAGGGCAAAACATATCCGTTGAAATCATAGAAATAACATGGGTTGCTAATCGAGTTGGAGAGAGATATGACCATGTAACAAGACGAGTCGTTCCACAATATCGTCATGAGCGACATGAAACATCGTTGGAACGGTTTAATATTACTACTGAATCTGATGGTCGTGTTGAAGTAGATTTCCAAGTGCCTGACCGCGAAAGAGCGAGCTACCAAGCGAGATTAACCACCCAGGATGGAAATGGACGTACTATAACTCATTATGTTTTTGTTGGGCGCGATTTTTCAAGTTTCTTTAGTGATGTCGAGGGTGATTTTCCATTCCTAGATGGTGCAAATCCTGATGGCTACGACATAGGTGACGAAGTAGAACTTACTATAATGCGTGGCACAGAACCTGTAACTCAAGGCAATTTCCTCTTTGTGGTCGTTCAAGACGGAATTATGAGCTATCATGTTGGTAGTAATACACTTAATTTTGACTTTGACCAAAGACATGTACCAAATGCCCAAGTGTTTGCATATCACTTCAACGGACACACATACCACACTGATGGACAAATGACACAGCGATTACTGTTTAGCCCTGTCGGTCGCAATATAAATATCGAAATTTCTATGACACAAGAAGCTTACAGACCCGGTGATGAATCTACATTTACCATTACTACTACGGACGCAAGTGGTAATCCAAAAGCCGCTAATGTCAACATCAGTCTGGTAGATGAAGCTTTATTTGCACTTATGGATTATACTGTAGACACACTTGCTATGCTTTATGCTAATGTAAATGATCGGTTGAGATTCAGCATGGCGACACACAGGACTTTTGTAAGTGATGGCATTGATGATGAGTATGGCGATCTTGCTGTGGATGAAGCGGCTCCGGAAGCAGAATATGACGCCGGTGGCGGAAGTGATGGTGATAGTCGCATCCGAGAGAGATTTGAAGATACAGCATTCTTCACAACTGCGAGAACAAATGAGCAAGGTCAAGCAACCCTCACTGTCCCGCTACCGGATAACATAACATCATGGCGTATTACCGCATCGGCAATTAGTGAAGATTTATATGCCGGAAATTTAGTTCAAAACTTGCGCGTCACACAACCCATGTTCTTACATTACTCTCTCAGTAGCACCTTTTTAGTCGGTGATTCTCCATATATCGGTGTCAATGCTTATGGTACAGATCTTTCCGGTGGAGAGGAAGTGCTGTTTGAAGTTTGGCGTGAAGATGCACCGTCAGACATTAGAAGTGCAACCGGAGAGGTCTTTGAGCGCATAAATATCCCCCTTTGGGAGATGACAGAAGAAGGTTTCGACTCAATCGTTATTCGCGCAACTGTAGGTAATCTTAGTGATTCTGTGCGTCATTCATATCAGGTTCGTAGTTCCCATCACTTAGTAGATACAGCTGTTTTTTACGAAGTCACACCTAGTACCGTATTTGATGTAAATCCCGGAGGTCTCACAAATATTACATTTACAGACCTTGGACGTGGGCAATTCTTAAGTGATTTATTCACATTACGTCGCACAACATGGCGCAGTGGTGCAAGGGTTGAGGGGCTTATAACGAGACGTGAAGCTACCGGATTGATTCAAACCCACTTCCCTGACACGCCCTTGTTCGGTGAGTCCGGTAATTTTGATATGCTGGATTATCAAACCGAAAGCGGTGGGATAGCTATTTTGCCTTATGCCGATGCGGATGTTAAAACTACTGTAATGTTGATTCCTTTTATTTCAGATGATGTCAACCTTATTGCATTAAGAGATTACTTACGAAGCGTCTATAGCACGGCAACCCCTAGTGATAGAATGCTTGCATTATACGGGCTTGCAATGCTCGGCGAACCGGTGCTTTTCGAACTGCAAAATTACGCTATGATGCCCAACTTATCTGTTAGAGATTCAGTCTATGTTGCCCTGGGTCTTGGGGCAATTGGCGAATTACATGCAGCCCGCGAATTGTATAACCGCAACATTGCCCCAAATATACAACAATTGGGAGCATACTATCGTGTTGATGTTGGTGCCAACCGTGCTGAAATTCTTGATGCAACAACAATTACTGCAATTCTTGCCGCAAAACTTGGTATGAGTGAAAGCATTGGACTGTATAATTACTCTGTAAGTCATCGTTTTGATGCTCCTCGCCGCTTTGAGGATGACGCATTGCATTTGGTCATTGAGCGCCTCCTGTTCATCTATTATGAAATCAATAATCACTCTGATGTTGATGCCAGTATCACGTATTCACTTTTCGGTGAAACTATTACACGTGATCTCGGGCATGGAGGGCAGTTCACACTACGAATACCTGCTCAGCGAATGAGAGAATTTAATCTCATTTCAACATCAGGCGAAGTAGGTGCAATATCTGTTGTCCGCGTGCCACTCGAAGATGTTGATCTTGTGTCAAATGACATGACTGTTCGACGTGAATTTTTCAGAGCCGGTACAAATATACGTAGTGATACCTTTGAACAAGGTGATCTCGTGCGTGTACAAATCACAATTGAATATTCTGCAAGAGATTTGAGTGGTTCATTTGAGATAACCGACTTCTTGCCTGCCGGACTTGTACATGTTGCAGATTCCGCAAGAACAGGCGATCCTGAGCAGACCCCGGGACATTGGACTAGAGCTACTGTAGAGGGTCAACGGATTACATTTTTCGATTTCAACAGCAGGTTTAATCGAACGAATACGTACTACTACTATGCACGTGTAATAAACCCCGGTACGTTTATGGCTGAAGGCACATTTGTACAAAGCCGAGGCGCAAGTGAGTTTATGGTAGTTGGTGAGAGTTCAGTGATTACGATAAATCCGTAATGAAGCAAGTGAAGCAAGGGGACGGTTCTTCTGCTTCATATTCATTTGAATCAGTTGACAATTTTCCAAAACAATTATAGTATCAAGTCTATAAAAACAGAAAATCGTAAAAAGGAATTAATTAATACATGGAGCAAAAACTTATTAAACTTGATATTTTCACCTCTAAAGAAGGACTTAATGTTGTGGGAACTGCTCTTGAAGAACTTGGGCATCCGGCATTTATCATTGTTGATCCAAGCGACTTCGATCAACTACTGGATGGAAAGTATGGTGCATGGGACTATTTTGATAAAAACTTAACATCCCTAAAACACGCCGAGCCATCCATCACCCTATATTTACTTGATGATGAAGATAGTAATAAACATGTTGATGACATCCAAAAAATGTTGAAACAGCTTAAGACATGCGATCATGAGAAAACACTGGGAAGACTTGAGTGTGTAGTTTCTTGTATAGACAATGTAGATTGGAATGAATCTTGGAAACAAACTGTTGAGCCTTTTCCCGTTGGTGAAAAACTTATTATATGTCCGCCTTGGAACAATGATCTCTTTGAGGGTAAAGTTATCTTACAAATGGAGCCTGGGCAAGCATTTGGTACGGGCACAGATGAAACAACGAGCTTATGCCTTGAAGCACTTGATAATATGAACCTTGATGGCACAACTGTTCTCGATATTGGCTGTGGCAGCGGAATACTTTCAATTGCCGGTCTACTTCTTGGTGCAGACTCCGCACTTGGCATTGATATAGATCAAGTCGCAGTAAATACTGCAACAGAAAATGCCACAATAAACAATGTCTCCCATAGAGCAAAGTATGTGTGTGGCAATTTGATTGATGTTGTCTCTGATAAGTACGATATAGTATGCGCAAACATAATAGCAGATGTTATTATTACGCTTTTACCCCAGGTTAAAAGATGCCTTAAACCCGATGGGGTGCTGATACTTTCAGGCATTTTGGCAGATCGTGAAGAAGAAGTGGTTGAAATCGCACTCAAGTGTGGATACATAATTAAAGAACGACGAGAGAAGAACGACTGGGTTTGCCTTGTTGTGATGAAACCTTATAATTGATTGCTACGACACTTTAGCGTTGACGAATGTGCAGTGGGCTTTGCACGGAGCTTCGTTTTTACTGTGGCTTACGCCACATGTCGATGGATGAGAGAATTTCACGATGGTATTTCTTATTCAATTGTGCTAAAATTAAACGAGAATTTTCACCTTGCGAATTTGTGAAATGGCAAGGTGAGGTTATTTATATTTTGCAAGGGTGGTTCATATAATGAGCATGAAAATAAAGTGGCTTGCTTTCGCAACTATCACAATTGTTGGTCTGTTATTGTTAGCGGCTTGTTCAGAGACTGATACAGAAGAAGTTGAACCTGTGCCGGATATAGAAGTTGCAATAATGCCAACAGCGGAACCAATGCCACAGATAATTCCAGATTATATTTACATACAAGGTGGGCAGTTTAGCACGACCTTGACTAGATTAGATCTGTCTGAGATGGAGCTTGTAAATGCTGACATTGTTGATTTAGTATATATGACATCTTTGCAAAGTTTAGATTTATCATTAAATGAAATAAGCGACATATCATCATTAGCCGGTCTTACAGAATTATATGAACTAAACTTGGGGCAAAATAATATACGAGACATCTCTGCACTTGCAAACTTGATAACTTTAGAGTATCTTAATTTGCGGGTCAATAGCGCAGTTGATATTTCAGCATTGTCTAACCTTGTGAACTTAATGGAATTACATATAGGAGGTAATAATATTAGAGACATTTCACCACTTGCAAACCTGACAAATTTAGAGTATCTCATTTTGTGGAACAATAGCATAGATGATATTTCAGCATTAGCAAATTTAACAAATCTAAGATATTTGTCTATTATAAGTCAACGATTTAACTTTTCATTCGCTTTATCAGATATTTCACCTTTAGCAAATCTTATAAACTTAGAAATTTTGGACATAACAAGTAATAACATAAGTGACATTTCACCTTTAGCCGGGCTCACAAACTTAACACAATTATATTTATCTCGTAACAATGTAAGCGACCTTAAACCTCTGGCTAATCTCACCACTGATTTATGGATTCTAGTTTTACAAGATAATAATATAAGCGACATTTCACCACTTGCTGGTTTTCCAAGTTCGGCCTCAGTGTCACTGCAAGGTAACCCCATAAAAGATTGGACTCCAGTGGCACACATACTTGAAGTTAGGGGCAGACCGTAAAGTATTTTTAAATAAATGGAACTTTTGAACACAAGGAGACGGCTATTTTGTTTCCCATCCCAAGCAACTCAGCCTGTTTACAATTTATCTGCGAAACCATTAGTTAATTTCTGTTGAAGTATACGCCTCTCGTACCTCTGATGAGAAGTACAATGACCCCAAAGCGCAAATAACATCGCTTTCCTCTGCAATATTTAGTGCTTCGGCAATGCCTGACTTGACTAAATCACAGTCAATAGTCGGCACACCGAAGTGCTTTAATCTTTCTGCAAGTGCAGTTGACTCCATAGCACGCTCGTGATTAGGCTTTACTGTTATAAACACTTTTGCCAAAGGTGCAACATGAGCCATCATTGCATCAATATCTTTGTCAGCCATAACACCGACAACAAAGATTATTTTTTTATCTGCAAAATGGCTGCGCAGGCTCTCTGCGGTCGCTTCCATACCCTGTGGATTATGTGAACCATCCAATATAAACGTAGGATTTCGCCCCAATATTTCAAATCTTCCCGGCCAGCTCACAGATTCCATACCTTTCACAATATCTGCATCTGTAATTTTATATCCCTTATCACGAAGCAGTTCCAGTGCAGTTGTTGCAAGCGTGGCGTTATATGGTTGATATGCACCGGCAAGGGGCAGCATAATATTACCATATGGTTTAACATCAATATTTACACCCTCAAGGGAAAACTCACGGCTCAATATTCGCGAAAAGTCAACTTTGCGTAGCTTTGCTCCACGTTCATTAGCTACCGTATTAAACACCGCCTCTACTTCATCTTCACCACCATAGACAAGGACATCCCCATTGGACTTTATTATCCCCGCCTTTTCTCCGGCGATATCAGAAATCGTTGGACCGAGTTCTGCAACATGATCATATCCAATCGAAGTTATGACAGCCAGCTCCGGCGTTTCAATGACATTGGTAGAATCCATTCGACCACCCATGCCAACCTCAAGTACAACAATATCGCACTCTTTTTTTAAGAAATACTGCATAGCAAGAGCAGTAACAAGCTCAAACTCAGTTGGTGAATCCACCATTACATCTGCAAAAGGACGAATCTCGTCAGTTAACTCAACAAGCTCTTCATCAGTAATGTATTCCCCATTAACTTGCATACGTTCATTGAACTTCATAATATATGGTGAAATAAACAATCCTGTCCTATATCCCGCTTCTTTCAACACAGAAGCAATGCAAATAGAAGTCGAACCCTTTCCATTCGTACCAGCAACATGTACAAATTTTAGTTTCTTTTCAGGATTGCCAAGTGCTTTCAAAAGCTCCTGTGTCCGTTCAAGCCCTGGCTTACTCCCCTGCCACTTAACACTATGTATATACTCAAGAGTCTCATTTATTCCCATTAGTTCTGATGCTTCCTTTCAGTGTATAAAATTAACTGCTAAAGTATACCATTTTGTACTTCATTCTGCAATTTAATTCAACAATGCTCTTGACTATAGTACACATTAAATGATATAATTTAATCACAGAAAGCGGTGTACCCTACCAGTAAGTGGGAGCTAAAAAAGCGGTATACCCTACCAGTAAGTGGGAGCTAAAAAACAAAGGGTCGGCTTTGTCCGACTCTTTGTCGTTCAGATAAGGATTCAATATATGCTATCATTATATAAACCCAATATTGAATATTGTGAATATTTGCGTACACATGATCCAAGAATCGCAAAAGTTAGTGACGATAAAAAACGTCGCCCATTTATTGGGGTTCTATTAATTGTAAATGAAATGCACTATTTAGCACCGATGACAACCCCAAAACCTAAACATAAAAAAATGAAAAACCAAATTGATTTTCTGAAAATTAATGGCGGAGAGTATGGAGCGATAAATTTCAATAATATGATGCCTGTAAGTGAGCCTTTTTTCGATAAAATAGATTTGAAAATAACAAAACAAGACAGCATAGATGAAATTAAATATAAGACACCCTGAATTATTCACGCATCCAAAGCGAGAGTCAAACGATCCTCATATTTAGATCACACCTGTCGCTTTTCAACTGCAAAGTTCGCAAACTTGTCTAAAGTAATGTCACGTACCCCGAAAAG
>WQWL01000137.1 GCA_009785345.1 Oscillospiraceae bacterium | reverse complement strand
GCCACTACCTTGGTTGTTAATTCTTCCGCCAGGAAGTACAACAACTGTGCCTTCTATGATAAGTACGGCATCTCGTTGTATATTCAATGCAGTTTCAACATATAGTGTTCTACCAGCAGGCACATAGAATGGGCTTTGATGTGCGAATATACCCAAGTTGCCTCGTGTTTGTAATACGGCATTTTCTGTTGCCAGGAGATTTCTCAGATGGGATGGATTGGTTCCTGTAAATGGAGTAGGCTCTGCGATTACATCACCATTTGCGTCCAGGAACTCAAATCCAGTTACGTTGAATGGGAACATCTGTGAGGCTCCCCAATCCATTCGGATGTTAAACACTGCATTTCCAGCTTCCAGATTATCTACAGTAAATAGTGAACCTACACCTGCAACACCATGTCCTCTTCCGAATGTGAGTGTTCTAACAACATCAGGATTAGTATGTGCCAGATGTGAAGGTGGATCCATAAGAATATTCGGCACTGCTGATTGAATTGATGATGTTTCAAAATTCCATCTAGCTGTGTTTGGCCATGCACCACTTGTCACGATTGGACCAGCAAAGGAAATTCCGCCACCGCCGGAACCTGAGCCTGAGAACTGAGCAAAAATCCTTATTGCTTCTACATCCAGAACTTGCTCATCCAACAGATTTCCTGCATTAATTGAGAATGAGCGACCACCGCCCCACATAGGATCAGCGGGAACGATATCATATCGACCGGCACCAACATAGACGATTTTTTGCTCTGTTACGGTTACTTCGATTGATGCTGAGAAATTACCAATTTCCGAAGTTACAGTAATTGTTGCTACGCCTGGGTTAACTGCATGAATAGTTCTGCTGACAGCACCAGTGCCGGAAATTCGGACTATATTTGTATCACTTGACATCCAAGTCAGTGTGCCGGATTGTGTGCCTACTGGTTGTGGTACTGCTGTAATTAGGCGGCTGCCTAAATGGAATAATCCATATACAAGTTCAAGATCATTATGATCAAGTGTGACACCTGTGATTTCACCTGGCTCATCAAAGTTAGGTTCAATCACATTGCCGTGAACGTCTAAGAATGAGTATCCCATGACTGTATATTCACCCCAGTATGTATCTACACGGAATATCGCATTATTACTCGTAATATTTGCGGGAGTAAATACTGGAGCTCCTTGACCAAATTGAAGTTCAATATAATTATTAGATCCAATTACATCGGCATAATCGTGGTGTGGGTCAAAAGAACGGCTAACTCTGCGAATGAGAGGGTTACCGGATGGTCCACTCACTGGAGCAACTGCAAATACAACATTTCCAGGATCTGATGGGAAGTGAATTCTAAGTCCGGTTACTTCAAGTGCTGCAAAGCCTAGTCTTTCAAATGCGTTTGTGAGTGTGTACGCACGTGGTGAAGATGTATGACTTTGAGTTCTCGGTGGATCGAGTGCAAATTGAATAGGCGGTGATACCACCACGGTGATTTCAACAACAAGCGGAACATTGTTTGGATTATCCACAAAAGCTGGCAAAGTCGATGGTAATGTGCCATATAGTGTAAATTCTTGCCTACCTGAATAGGCAGGATTGAAATCATAGCCACTATAATCCCATACGATATCAACATCGTGATTTAAAACAAGTGCGACACCTTCAAATTCCATATTAACAACGACATTCTCCAATAAAGCTGGAAAATCAATGTTTGCTTCAAGTGCTTGTGCAAATGTAAATAGAATTGGGTTTGGTGTTGCTACAAAAGCAGATAAAACTAATTGACCGGGCATTATTCTTACGTTAACTGTAACTGATAGCGATAGATTCTCTGGATTATCTACCATTACCCACTCACCGTCAAGTGTTGCGGCCTCTATATTGACAGCTCCAGTTATTGTAAACACTTGGGGCTCCGTGTGTCCTACAATAGGGTTAAATGCAGCCAGATTCCAGACAACAGGAGCAATTGCAGTAGCCTCTTCACCCACATCTAACACTTCCAATTCGAGTGTTGCCGGTAAACGATCTCTTAGTTCTGATTCAATCGTTCCAACAGGAATATCGAAGAATTCACCGCTGAGTTCCTCAGGCAAAACTATATTTACAAGATCAACCACATCCGGTGCTTCACGCAAAACTTGAATGTCGTCGATGATGAAACCGAGTTGGTTAATGCCTCCGCCGGATCCAGATATTTGAATACGAATATGGTTAGCCGGACCTGTTACGATTGTATTCCACACGGGCTCTGTCAAAGTGGCAGCTATCTCGAAAGGAGTGTCAACTGCCAGACCATTGACAAGACCTGAGTTTGCAACATGGCTAGCTGACCATCCCGGACCATATGCGGTAAGGGTTATCATGCCGCTGGCAGAAGTAGATGGTGCTCCTTCTCCAATACGACCGTTTACAACGATTATATCGCCTTCTTCAAGACCTATGGCGGTGTAGTTAAGGTTAATTCCATGTCCTCCACCATTTCTACCTGTTCTGGCAAGTGCTAAGCCTTCACCGGACAAACCAACAACGGCGGTCGTAGCTCCAGAACCCTCAGTAAATACATATGGAGCAAACGTTGTTGCACCTGCAGTAGTTCCAGCGAGTACATTCTCTTGCAGACTCCAAGCAACAATATGGCTTGTGGAATCCGTAGCCATAGCAACTGGAGCAAATAGACCAAGCAACATTGCCACGCTCAGTAGTATTGAGAGTAATTTAATTTTATTTCTTCGCATTTGTATTCTCCCTTTAATTATTATGATTTTACATATAAACGCGTACCAGCTTGCCCTCCTTCCGTATTAATGTGGTACATTTATTGATATTCGAGCTATTTTATTATAATAAATGTCGAAATGCAATATGTATTTTCTCACAATTATATTATGGTAATCATAAAGACAAAGTGTATGAGTTAATCAGTGGTTACCGAAAGCTAAATAGCTCTAATATAATTAGAAAGGTTTATGTAAGTATGAAATTTGACGCAAAGTTACAAAAGTTGAGAAGAGAAAAAGGAATGTCGCAGGAAGCACTGGCAGAAATGTTAGATGTTTCACGACAAGCGATTTCGAAATGGGAAAGTGGTCAGTCTTATCCCGAAATGGAAAAGCTGATAATCTTAACTAGCGATATATAATGCAATGGGTTTAGCCAGAATAGATATTTTTGATTATCTATAAGATATAAAATTTTGCAGCACGTCAGCAAGACTAGCAAAAAGATATCGTGAAAAGTCCCATTATAATCAATGTCATTAAGCTAATGCAATGAATTAACAATATTTCTTTGAGTAGGGGCTGTAGCAATTGCTACAGCCCCGGCTTCATTTCTCATGCGATGATATGAGTTTAGTTGTGGGACTATCTGTCTGTCGGATAGTCCGTTTCGGTTATGTAACTAAGGTAATAATTATGGCATCACGGTGTATGTTAAGTGCGTTGTTTGGCATAATTACACCTTCGTTTGTTAACGTAGCCCTTGCACGTACTTCAAATCTTGCATTATTAATTATTGTACCATAGTTAGTCACTGCTGAGCCTGATACATTCTCTACGTGACCGTCATTAACTAATATGCCGCCTTCTGCGATGATAATTGAACTATTATTACCTTGGTTATTGATTCTTCCGCCGTCCAATACTATCACTGTACCCTCTATAATTAGTTTGGCATCACGTTGCACGTTAAGGGTGGTTTCAATGATTAATGTGCTACCTGCTGGAACCACAAATGGGCTATGCTGTTCGAATATGCCCAAGTTACCTCTTGTTTGCAATGTTACAGTTTTTCCAGCTTCCAAGAGTCTGCTGAGCTCATTAGGACGAGTTCCGTAATAATATACTGGTGGGTGTTCTACAACAACAATAATCGTATAAACTGTGCCATCCGCTACACGCACTGTATCACCTGTTGCGACACCTGCTATACCACCTAATCCAAGCGGCCAGTCTTGACCAGCTACGTAGAAAATAACCATATCGTCAGCTGCTTCAAGTGCTGTAATCGTACCTCTAAATTGAGCTCCAAATGGCGGAGTATAGATAATCATGTCCTCAGAAACAGTAAACGTGATTGTTTGCGCCTCTTGATCAATTACTCCGGCAATTTCTGCTATTGATAAGGCGGTAATGTCAAAATCACCTACAACTATTGTAAGCTCTTGATTTGTTTTTCCACCATAGTTTCTTGCTTCAACCGTGAATGTGAAAATACCTTCTGCAGTTGGTGTTCCTTCAAGAACTCCGGTTCTTGAGTGAAGAACTACACCTGGAGGTAGGTTTCCGTCAACAACTTCAAACCAAACCGGCGCGTTACATCTTCTAACACCACCAGCAGTAGAACCTTCAGTTGTAACACCTAGTACACGGTCTAATCCGATTTGTGCGAATACACGCTCACCTAAATCGATAGGATCAAGTGTTGGGGCAATAACCGTTGGTGCTGCTACCTCACGAGCTTCCCAACCTTGAACTAAATCAACGATTGCATGGAATGCTGGTTTAGCTTCTAGACGCCCATCGAATAATGTTGGATGTCCACTTGAACGCCAACTATTAGCGTCATTCATACCCCAAATAGAAACACGGCTGATATAGTCAGCTAGTTCTAAATAATAACGGAATACTCTTTCGTAAGCATTAGCATGTATTTGTAATTGAGCTGGCGACAATACAGGGATTGCCGGAGTTCCGTGATCACCTAATGTGATATCAAGCTCCGTCGCACTTACCATTGCACCAGTTTGAATGAAACGCTCAATTGCTGGTCTGATTTGATCCATGTTAAGCCATGGTGACTCTGCATGGAAGTGACTTTGCATCCCGATTGCTTCAATTAGTAAACGACCATCATAGCTTGGGTGGTTACGCCATTTTTCATTAGTATATTCCACCATCTGGGCGATTGATGCAGCCTTGCCAGGCTGATGCTCATTGTAATCATTATAGTAAAGAATTGAATACGGGAAATATTTACGTGCGAAATAGAATGCATACCAAATGAAGTCAGTTGCGTACTCACCTTCCGCTAATCCGCCATAGTTAGTGTTAGCAAATGCTTGGTACCACGGCGAACCGGTACGCATATGATTACGCCAATTTCCGCTAAATGCGCCAACACTTGAAGAAAATGCCTCGTTGACAACATCCCAACGATAGAATGATCCTAGAATTCCTTCATCAGTAAAGTGCTCAGAAAGCGTACGGATATAAAATTCCATGCGGTCTCTAGCTTCCGCTCTTGGTAGTGGTCCACCAGCTTCATTACGGAATAACCAGTCTGGTGACTGTCCATGCCATACAAATGCGTGACCAACTAACGCAATGTCATTTTCGATTGCCCATCTTGTGATCCGGTCAGGACCTTCAAAATTGAATTCCTCTGGTGTTGGCACGGTACGTCGAGCACCCGGACCAGCAATATGGTCTGGCTTATGAGCATTTTCCGCTGTAATCATGTTAAAATGATGAACAAATGCATCACGTGTATCAAAGTTATCCATTAACGCATGTGTTGAATAGATATTCCCCATCGGGAAGAATGGTGCAAACAATTCAGCTAAACTTGGTAAAGTTAAATCCCACTCTGGTGGTGCCGGTAAGCCATCTAAATCAAGATATCCTAATTGATAAACGAACATATCATCAATTGTGAAATCAATATTTGGTCTAGCAGCGCCTCCGGCACCAACTTGTGCCAAACGGATTCCCCCTTGACCAGCAAGAAGGGCATCGTTCATATCATAACGATCGAGTTCAAATTCAAGTCTAAAATACGGGTTTGAAGCGCCTCCGGCGGCAGGTGAGCCGGCATTAAAGCGTGGACTCCATTCACCCCATGGTGCTTCTGGGCGTAAAAACGCAACATTACGAGCGTTTGGAACAGCTGGTGGTGCGCCAGGTGATAAACGACCGTACGCAACAAAGCGGTAAGCTCCACCGCGCTGTACACCGATCTCATCAAAGATGAAATCAACCGCATGCCAGTCTTCAAGACGCTGTTGTAGCATAATTGAAACTTGATCTTCCACGGTCGGATGTTCAACAATTGTAAGCACTGGGTTGGCTGGACCGGATGATATTGCAACCGCCCCTGAACCACCACCTAGTGCCGCATTAAAGACACCAGGAACACCGGTCATCCCGAGTGGTAAATCCTGGAATGTAGCATAGTCAGCAAGTGACCAAATTAAGTCGCCCTGTGGCGGCGGCGGTGGTGGTGTAGGTACAAAATTCGGGTCACGGTAAATGATAATATCATAAAGTAGGAAATCAGCTATATCACGAGTTCTAATTCTAAACTGAGAAAAACCAGGGTTTTCCAAAATTGCCTCTGTTACATCAAGTTGAAGTCTGAATACCGCACCAGCAGCAAGACCCGTAACTTGTGCAGTCCCCGCTCCATGGGGCCATGGGTCTGAACCTCCATCAATAGCAGCAGCACCAGCCACAGTTGTACGACCATAAACAACAATGCGGTCACCTTCGAGGATTGGGTAATTATCCGGTCCAGCACCACCTCTAATAATATCAACTGCATTCCAGTCAGCAGTTCGACCTCTAACCGCTAATACTAAACGACTATTATCGACTGGACTCCGCTCAACTTCACGCGACCCCGCACCGGCATTTTGGACAAAATTAATCGCCGCTAAATTTAACGTTCTTGATCCAATCGCATCATATGCTGCTTGGTAATACTCGCTAAGTGTGAAAATCGGCTGCAATCCAGTCGTCGGTACTGGCGCCTCCGCTTCATAAGCAACCACCGCTGGAACTGCGATTGATGCCAACATGACGATTGCTAAAATGAATACAAAGATATTCGCTAGTTTTCGTTTTGCCATTGTTTTTAACCCCCTAAAAATTTAATAGCTAGTGGTCTGCGTCGTTTAAATGTTATGATTAGTGCGCAGGATTTTTGTTGTCAGGTGGTATGGCAAATTTGCAGGAATGCCACTGGCATTTCAAAAATTTGACGTACCGCATGGCGACAAAAAAACAAGTAATAGCATAATATTTAAACGACGCAGATCACTAGTAGTATACAACATATTTCATCAAAATAGCAAGCCATTTAATTGTATAAACTAAGTCAAATATTGACAAAGTATTGACACCAGCCTCTTTACTTGTTACTAGTCACATGTTAGCCGTAATCAAGCGGTATGTCGCGGATTTTTCGCGTATGTAGGGCGGTGAGACCCGTTCTAGCGAAAAATTCGGGACATATTGCTTGATGGAGGCGGATGTTAT
>WQWL01000136.1 GCA_009785345.1 Oscillospiraceae bacterium | reverse complement strand
TGGATCGCATCATTTATGATGCTTACAAAATCAATATCATTGGCACAGATCCTAAAAAGGATTTATCTATGAGAGAAGTATATGGTCTTGATAAAAATCTAGTTATGTAGCAATCAATAATGGCGGCTCCGTTTGTCCGGAACGGTGGCTCACGCCACGCCGGACAGGCGGCTCCGCCGCACAAGAATATTCAGTAGAGAGTACACTGTGCGCCGCAATGCCCGGCTCATTTCATCGAATTGCTCGAGGGTATCTCCGTCCATCCGGTTGTGAAAACGCGAGAGCGTGGGCTGCGATGCCAGAAAGGGCTTGCCGAGAATCGCCGTAAAGATCGGGTCCTCCGTTAGCTCGTCTGCGCAATCGTCAGTGAAATACGCAGAGAAAATCTGGAATATCATCTGCATGAGGTTCTGATTGTCCGTATGCCGCCGCCACTTCGCTGTGTCATTAGTCTGGAACGTTTCACAGAGAATCTTATCGAAGCTCATTTTGCTGATGAACTCGTTGAGCAGTAGCAACCCTGCATCAGACGATAGGTCGCCTCCATCGAAATTTAATCGAAATTTTCTGTTGCTTTCCAGTATGGTGTCATTTATACTTTGCATATAAGGGCTTCTCCTTTGTGCTATATATTGTGGCTTTGACACCTACAGTATACCAAATCTGAGGTCCTTATTCTATTGTTTTCTTCACCCTTCGAGTGAATTTGCTATGTCGTTGAAAATCTGTATCTATGCGGGTCGGCAGCTACTTTTCGTTATATGCGTGAATAATATAGGCTAAGGTATCTCTATTTCCTGCTTGCATTCTGATATTTTCTTGTTCTTTCTAGGTGAGGGTTTTTCTCATTTTTTTGTCGGTGTTTTTATGATTTGACACCACAATTATACCGCAAAAGAGGAGAAAAATCAGTAGTAACGTAGCTCGAAATATTGCTTATCTACTGCGTTTTTTTGAGTTTCGCAATCGACTAAAAACATTTATAATGGAGCATACACTAAATGAGTGAAAAAATATTACCACTAAAGTACCCGCCTATTACAACGTTTACAGGATATGCGGCTGCGTTAGCAATACTTTTTGAACATGAGGAGAGTCATGACTGGGTCTTTTCACATTATCTGCAAGTTTATGCAATAGATATAATTAACCGGGATGAAAGTAGCTACAATGATGATTATGAATATCAGCTCAGAGTTCCTTTTACCGCCTGCTTTTTTGGTGATTTTGACACTCGGAGACTGGCTAATGCTATTGATGAATACTTTTTTCTCAGAAGAGAAGGATGCCCCTATTTTGATATCTTTGAGATGGCAACAGAAATAATTGACACCTACTCTAACTCTTTCTCATCTTTTATTAAAACAATGATTGATCTGTCTATGTATGTATATACACATTTAGATGTGTCACAAATCAAGGACTATAATTTCCCTGTTCCTTTTAATCATCAAGTATTAATTTTTGGCTATGATGATGAAAAAAAGGTAATTCATTATGCGGATTTTCTCAACAATCAAACGAGAAAATACAGCTTCTCAACATGTTCGTATGAAGAAATAGATAGAGCATATAATGGATTTAAGAATCTCTTTGTGCCACCAGTAAAATCTGTAGCTGCAATTCGATACAATGATTTCCAAGGAAGCTATGAATATGGATATATACGAGATACCGTACGTGAATACATCTATCCTAATCCACCAAAATCAGAGATGTTTGGTGAATATTTTAGTACAAATTATTCTTGGATAAACTGGAAAGCCAAGATACATATGGGTGTAAATGTTTACGACTACTTATCTGATTTTTTCGACGCTGAGCTGCAAGCGGGAGAAAAGTATATTGATTATCGTCTGTATCATGCTATGTATGACCATAAAGAGATGATGTTGCTGCGCCTTAATTATCTGATAAAAAAAGGATGGCTAAGTGGTGCGAAGCATGACGTAGTTTGCAAATACAGTCAAGTCCGAAATAATATGTTAATAATAAGAACCTTAATCCTTAAATTCAATGAAAATAAGAAAGAAGAACTAAAGAGTAGAGTGCAATTGCTATTAAGTGAAACAAAACGTCTTGAAATCGAACTATTGAAGCAGATATTTGATATTGAGTAATTTCAAAACTACGTCTGTGCCATATCCAAATATTGGCAGCGATAGTTTGTTGTTGAAGTTTACCCGATTTGTTACTTCACATGAGCCTCTAAAGATAATTTTATATCAATATTTAACACATACATAAGCACATTAAGGGAGTGATTAGATGATCAGTAATAAAAGTATCGGGAAGCTTGGGTTTGGATTTATGCGGCTACCAAAGCAAAATGATAAGTTTGACTGTGTTCAAATAGATGAAATGGTTGAGTTATTTATTGAAAATGGATACTCATATTTTGACACAGCATATATCTATGACGGTTCGGAAGACATGTTGAAAAGGGCTCTAGTGAAGCGTTACCCGCGTGATATGTTTCAAATTGCTACCAAAATACCAATATATATGCTTGAATCCGGAGAGATGCTCAACGAAATATTTAATACATCATTAAATCGCTTAGGAACAGAATACATAGACTACTATCTACTTCATGGTATTGATGGCGTCCAAAATGACAAAGCGGAGGCACTTGGCGTATGGGAGTTTATATCCGAAAAGAAAGCTGAAGGATTGGTTAAGCATGTTGGATTTTCATTCCATGGTTCACCAGAAGATTTAGAAACAATAATAAGAAAGCACCCGGAAACAGAATTTGTACAGCTTCAAATAAACTATATTGATTGGGATAGTGAAGATATACAGTCAAAAAGACTGTATGAAATTGCTCGGAAATATGAAAAGCCAATAGTTGTAATGGAGCCTGTTAAAGGAGGATTGCTTGCAAGTGAGGAATCCAGAATTGCAGATATATTTAGAAATGCAGACTCGCAGGTTTCAATTGCGTCATGGGCAGTGCGTTTTGCAGCATCGTTGGATGGCGTTGAAGTTGTTCTTAGTGGGATGAGCAGCGTTGAGCAGTTAGTTGATAATATTCGTACAATGCAAAGTGTGGAAAAGTTTAATAAACATGAAATGTCTCTTATTGCGCAAGCTAAGGATGCTTTGAACAAGACTTGCAGAATCCAGTGTACAAAATGTAACTATTGCATTAAAAGTTGTCCTAAAAATATCAATTTACCACAGCTGCTTGAACTCTATAACGACTATTTAACCTACGCTACAATTTCAAATTTAAAGCATATGTATGATTTTTTCACAGAAGATGGAAATAAAGCATCAACGTGTGTCTCTTGCCACGCTTGTGAAAACCGTTGTCCGCAGAAGCTTAATATTGTGGAATTAATGCCGACAATAGCAGATATCTTCGATAAAGATTGAAACAGTATATCCTTCGGGGAGAAGTGATGACGAGTTCGCTCAAAAACAAAGGAAGGTAGTTAGTGATGCAAAAATCAAGTAGGCTGCGCACCGCATCTTGGGCTTTTCGCTTAGCATGGGGGATAAATCCTTGGCAAATGATCTTGTGGTTCGCTGTGGTAGGAATCTTGGCGGTACTTCCGGCGATTGCGTTGCAATTCAATCGAGAAACATTGAGGGTGATTAGCGGATTTCTAAGCGGAGGTGCTTACATTTATACTGATGTTGTGGGGCCGATAGTCCGACTTGGAGCGTTGATGATTGCTATAGGCTTGTCGTCGCGGATAGATATGCAGTTGATGCAGCTCATCACATATGACCCATATTTTGCAGGATTGTACAGGCACACAATGGAAAAAATGCAAGAAATTGATATGAAAGATCTGCTCCGCAAGGAAGTCAACGATGATTGGATGTCTGCAATGCTGGAGGCAAACTCGCTTTGGACATTCATATCGGGGCTGGTGTTTATTTTTTCCAAGTTGGTTGGAATAATTGCGTTGCTTGTGGTTGCCTCTACGTTATCAATGTTGATCTTTGTGGTGTCCGCAGTGTATGTTGTGGCGATTTTTGTCGTGAGCCTTGCGTTTGCCGAAGGTACGAGATATAACCAGACGGAAGATTTCTATGACCTGCGACAAATAGAATATTACGAGAAGATGGTTGATAACCACGGCATGGCAAAGGAGACGCGTGTCTTTGAAAACACAGAAACAGTCGTTGAGCAATGGCGCGAGCCGGTTTCTCGTATACTAAAGCGTGACTTGAATCGTCAAAAGTCCGGAGAAGTACGCGACTTGATCACAAATGCGGGGTTTTATGTGTTCCTCATAATTGTTGTGGGGATGAGTATAACCCAAGTTGTACGTGGGACAATGCCACCGGATATTTTTCTTGTTCTGTTCGCACTGTGCCTCAATTTATACAATGTGATATCTGGTACTGCGCGATACATAGTGAGGCTTGACTTTAGTCTTGTCGCAATGAATAAGCAGCGTAGGTTCTTCGAGCTTGTAAGACCTGAAGTCTATGGCGTTGCTGATACCCCTGCAGATGAAATTGTAGTGTTCGATGTGAGGAATTTGACGTTCTCATACGGCGACACGCAGACGATTAAGGACATAAGCTTCAGCGTAAATAAGGGCGAAGTCGTTGCACTTGTCGGTGTGAACGGAAGCGGGAAGTCGACGCTTGTAAAACTGCTTCTGAATATGTACAAGCCCACGAGCGGATCAGTGAAAGTGTTTGGTCGCAAATACAGCGAATACAAGCGTGATTATATGCGCACAAGAATCGGCGTGTTCTTTCAGGATTACTACATATACCATGCGCCGCTACGTGAGAACGTTGGCATCGGTGCGGTTGAGGATATGGAGAACGAAGCGCGGATACTCATGGCTGTAAAAAAAGGTGGTGCGGAAAAAGTCATGGAAAATCTGCCGAATGGGCTTTGCTCACTGCTCGGCACGTTTCAAGATCCATCCGGCACTGAACTGTCCGGTGGGGAAAAACAGCGTGTGGCATCTGCGCGTGCACATATGTCTGACCGCGACGTATTGATATTCGATGAGCCTGCATCTATGCTCGACCCGATCGCAGAGATGGAACAGTTCAATGGTATCCGAGATATGTTGGATGACAGGACGGCGATATTGATAAGCCATCGTGTCGGCTTTGCGCGCATGGCAGACAAGATAATCATGCTGGACGAAGGCCAAATCGCCGAAACAGGAACGCATGACGAGTTGATGCAAAAAAAAGGACTATACGCACGCTTCTTTAACGAACAGGCACAGTGGTATGATGCGGTAAATGCAGTGGGAGACAGCAACTAATGTCAGAAAAAGAGTTAACGCTTGCCGAGAGCGTAAAGATATTCATAAAATCGCTAAAAATCAGTCTGAAAGTCCGGGGGATGGGTTCGATTCTTGTGAGCATTCTTGGATTCGCAATGGCGTTCTTGCCGATGCTTATTGCGGTGTATGTGCGGAATTTTTCAAATGAGATACAAAATGCGTTCGGGCGTGGCGATGCATATATCGCACCGGTAGTCGGTGTGTTTGCGGTATTATCCGTGATGTATATCATGCAGATGCTGTGGAATTCGCTAAATAGCTATTTCGAGATGCGCAATAGAGTGAAGATTCAAATGTTCATGCGCGAGCGCATCTTGCGTTGTACATGCGATGTACAATACAAGTACATCTTAAATTATGACGACTTCAAAAAGCGCATTAACTTTGTCAGTACGGAAGCGGGAGAACGCGTTGCAGGCAGCATCGGTACGACAATCTCATGGTTGCAGGACATAATAACATTCATCAGCATAATCACGGTTTTGTGGGCGGTTGATATGTGGATTGTTATACTCCTTGTCGGCGCATGTATCCCTGCGATTCTGATATCGGCAAAGTTCAGTGATGATCAATATTGGGCGCAGGGGTTCTATGTTCTCCCGTGGCTCATGTCATGTAGTGCTTTTTTCGAGGCGATAAGGAGCTCAGCGATTAACGACACGCGTTTCTTTGGTGCGTATCCGTGGTTGCGCAGCAAGTTTGAGCGACTAAACACAGAGTATATTAGGATAAAGAATCAGGTGACGAAAAAACACGTTTTTTTCAACTCAATTGCCGACATCTTTCGTAGCGGAGTATACGTCGTGATACTCCTGATCGTGACGAGGCAAATTTTTGACAACCCCACTGTTGGGATCGGTGCGTTCATGCTTGTGTTCATGATGGCGAGCCAATTGCAAGATGTAACAGCAAGAATATTTACCGTTGCTGCACAGTTTTCTAGCAATGCTGCATATATGCGAGATTTCTTCTACCTTGATCAACTTGAGTATGAGATGCGCAATTCTGCAGCCTCGCCACTTGACAAGTATTCGATCGAGTTCAAGGGTGTAAATTTCACATATCCAAATACAAATCGCAAAATTTTGAAGAATCTTAATGTGCAAATTCACGAAGGTGAAAAAGTTGCAATTGTCGGCGAAAACGGTAGCGGGAAAACTACCTTTGTCAATTTGTTGTGTGCACTGTACAAACCAGACAACGGCGATGTTGCAATAGGTGGTGTAAGCATCTACGATAACATCTCTCAAACGCGCAAAACACTCTCTGCGGTGTTTCAGGATTTTGCCAGATACGAAGCGACAATCCGGGAAAACATAACAGTTTCAGATTTAGCTCGTGGCGCTATTGATGATAAGCTCCGTGCAGTATCTGAGAGTACCGGAGCTTGGGAGTTTATTGAAACACAAGAAAATGGATTGGATGAAATTGTTGGTTCCTTCAGCCCGAGTGGGAACAATCTTTCCGGAGGACAGTGGCAGAAAGTCGCACTCACGCGCTGCATGTACCGCAAAGATGCAAAGATTATGATACTCGATGAACCGACTGCTGCACTCGATCCCATTGCCGAGGCAGAGCTATACCGTAATTTCACCGATATAATTGGCGATCGCACGACGATCTTGATCTCGCATAGATTAGGAATCACCCAGCTTGTTGACCGTGTGCTGGTGTTTGATGATGGGTGCATTGTCGAGGATGGGGCGCATTCTGAACTGCTTGCGCAGGGTGGGTTATACGCAAAGATGTATCAAGCGCAGGCGCAATGGTATGAGTAGCAAGGAAATTAAGAGAATTTGAGCAGTATGTCTAAGTTTGGTAGGAAGAAATCTATCGGAATCTTCAAAACTGTACTCACACTTGTGTCTTTGCTTGCGCTACTTGTTGCAACTATAATGGTCTCAGGAAACTGAACAAGTAAATTGAAAGTCTTAATGGAATGATGTAGAATCAGAACCGAAAGAAGGAAGGAAAGGGATACATCATGCCAAAGAGAAGAGAGTTCACCCCGGAG
>WQWL01000135.1 GCA_009785345.1 Oscillospiraceae bacterium | reverse complement strand
TGCATAATATTTTTGTTTATTTTTTTGCAAGACAAGGCGTGAGGAGGGCGAATACCCATTGGTATTTAACTGACGAACAACGCTGTATTGTGAAAAAATACACGGAAATATCCAACTTTTAGACTTTACGGACCACTAGTTCTCAACTATTTTGACATCTTTAAATAAACTCATATTGTCACTCAATGTCCACGGCTTGCCGCTTTTTGTTTTAATGCCTTTTATTTCAACTACCTCCGGTAGTGCATATGGATATTTTTCTTCAAAATGTTCATCGAAATAATTATCGTGTATAGGGGAGAATATGCGCGGTCCGGTACAATCATCAGATGCCTGCTCATCGTTAATCACGAGTCCGTCAATGACTATTTTTCGTGGCATGAAGCATTTATAGCCAAAATCATGTAGTCCTGAATATTCAGCCCACAAAACAGCAGGTCCGGTACTAACATAATCGTTCGGGATAAAATCGTCATTACGTATTGCGAACTCACAATTGCGGATTATGATTTCTCCTTCCCATGTACTGCCATAATCAGCTCGCAGGTGTGCAAAGTGATCGCATTTGACAGTTGTATTTTCGATGAGGCACGTCCCGCTGCCGATTAGTTTAATACCCATATGACCTATTGTAGAATTGAGAATCTTGGGATTTGTTGTGCCTTTATGAGCATCAAAACGTGAAAAGTGTACATTGTCAAAAACTATATTCTTGGTGTAATTAGAGCTGAAAATGCCCCAGTTAGTATCGTCTGTTATGTCGTTTAACTGTGTACAGTCTTTAAAAACCAAATTTACTGCTTCGTCGGCAAGTATGTCATATGTGCCCATTTTAACAGGTAAACTAGCTGCACCTATAGTGGTGTAAGTTCTATGTGCTGTCATTTTGCAGTTCTGCATCGTTACATCCGCGCAGTTATAAATAAATATAAATCCGCTGTAAGGTGCGCCGTGGTCTGACCGTTCGTCGGTTATATGATGGGTAAGACCGTCAATAATTGTATTGGAACGATTGATGGCAATATTCCGCTTGAAATAGGTATATTTCGCCTCTGCGTGATTGGCAACGGTAGTAAAAATACCGCCTTTTAGATATAACGGCTCAGAATCTATAGGAAAAGCTGTTAGGGAAGTTATTTTGTCAAAATCCCAAATGACGGCTGTATTGGGGTCTATGTATCCATCTTTCGAAATAATAAACACGTCAGTTTGGTTCGAACCGTTGTCCACATTCAGACCTTCACGGATAAAACGCTTTGTCGTATTATCAACTGCCACAACAAGTGAATCATATGATAGATTAATATCAAGTTGTTCCTGGTTTTTCTTGATGGATTGTATGTCGGTTATTCGGACAGGTTCAAGTTTTGACTTTACTTCAAAGATGCTACTTTTGTAGTTCTCTGTAGACTTGTCGTCAATTATGAATTTTGCCGAATTCCAATCGGTGTCGGTTTGGATTATTGCTGTTTTATCAGCACCGCCGATGTAATATACGGCATTTGGGTCTGCATACACAGGTAACCCCAGCTCATTAGCTTTTGTGTGAGTGTGGATTATGGCATCAAAGTCATCAGTTACGCCATCACCAACTGCCCCAAACTCACTGTAATGTAGTGGCTTATTAATCATCTTCTGCCCCTTTCATTTTTGTGTATATCTTTTTCAACAATGTTTGTTGCGATATTCGGATGGAGGTTCGCCTGTGATTTTTTTGAAAACACTTGAAAACACAATGGGAGAGGAAAATCCTGTTTCTTTCGCAACCTCATTTAGCTTTAATGTTGTTGTTTTAATTAAATGCTTTGCTTTTTCAATTCGATACTCATTTAAATAAGAAGTGAGAGTTTGTCCCGCCTCGGCAGAGAAAACACGACTCAGATAGCTAGTGTTTACATGCAGGTTTGTGGCAAGCCAATCCAGTCCGATTTCCTGCTTGTAATTTTGCTGTATCAAAAGGATTGCCTTTTTCGTCAGCATATTTTTATTTTGGACTTCCTGCGATATGCAATGGGGGCGCACAATATCCATTAAAAAATTTTTGTATGACGAAAAATCAGATATAGCTGGGTGCGAAAACAGATTATCGGCTTTTGCTGCAATCTGGTTCTTTAGAAACTGTGTGATACACGATTCGCAAACTTGTCGAAACAATTGAATATCAGGGCAATATTGACCATCAGTAATCTTTAGTAAAAAATCATCAAAACGCATTTCAATGTGTGATGAGTCTCGGCTTTCAAGCTCTACAGCCAAAGATTTTTGGAAGTCCATCAAAAGTTTATTGCACAGATGCTTATCAAGAACACATTCACCAAGACAACGAACTATATCATCAGAAATCCAGAATGACAGGTCGTCAAGCTTTTTTATTTGCATATAAATTTCTTTTGATTGTGCAGTATGATCATATGGCAGGGAATAAAAAATATTTGAGTGTATACCTAAGAGATTTTGAAAACTTCCGCGTATATGATCGAGAAGCAGCTGCACCTTCTTATTTATCATTTGCGAAGATAATGTTTTGGGGAATTTAAGGAATATCAAAAACTTCCCGAAATTAACCTCTGTATAGAAATAGCTGCTATGCTCAATGAGTTCGTGCAAAACACCATCAAACATCACCGTGAATTGTACGACATTACTATAAGTATAACGGTTAACTACGGTCATGTAATCTTTGATTGATATATATAGCAAGGAGTATTGACTGTCATTACCGCAAAACTTGTATTCTTCAAAGAAAGATGGTGCTCTGGTATCGTCTTTTACAGAGTCGAGCCAAAATCGCACCGAATATTGATTGTCACTGAATCGTTTGCGGCGCTCCATTGCTTCTAACGCTCGAATCCGGTGTTGCTGTTGTGACTCCTCTGACAACTCGCTTTTCATGCGTGTGACTAAGACAAGTGCTTCATCGTTGGTAAGTGTATTTTTAAGTACATAATCAAAGCAGCCTTGTCGCATAGCAGAAACGGCATAATCAAACTCATCATGTCCTGTGAGCATCGTAACGACACAAGGATAACTATTTGATTTTATCCACTCTAAAAGCTCCAACCCATTCATAAGTGGCATGGTAATATCTAAAAGCAGCAAATCAATATGTACACTTTCCATGACTGTTATGGCTGCGATGCCATTTTCCGCTTCATAGAATTGATAGCCGTGCAGCTCCCAATCAACTAAAGTCCTCAGATAGTTGCGGATTTGCAGCTCATCATCCACCATCAATAATCTCATCTGAAAATCCATTCCTTTCCTGTGCTTTAATTTTGGGTATAACAGCGGTTACACGAGTATACAATCCCGGTTCGCTTTCAATATAATATTTACAATTATCGCCAAATGTGGCAAACAGCCTCTGCTTGACATTACTTACTCCTATGCCGGAACGCATGTTCGTATTTTGATTGAGATTTTCACTAAGCAGTTCATCAATTTGCTTTTGTGTCATGCCCTTGCCATTATCTTCGACAGATACACGAATATGGTCACTTAAACAAATGACACGCACACATATCTGCTTATGTTCCTTGTTTGGCATGTCTGCAAAAGAATGAATGAAACAGTTTTCAACAGCGGGCTGGATTAAGAATTTGAGACAAATATATTGAAAACACTCAGCATCTATATCGTAGACAATATCAATTTCATCACCATAACGAATGCGCATGATATTGACATAATGTTCTAATTGTTCAAGCTCATTTTGAAATGAGATAGTTACCTCTGTATATTTTATCGAGAACTGCAGCATAGAGGCTAAGCTTTTCAGTGCTCCCGCTGACTCCTGTGCACCTGTTAGCTCTGCCTTAAAGCGGATGGCGTTTAGGGTGTTGTATAAAAAATGAGGGCTAAACTTTGAAAGAAGAACTTCGTAAGTCAGTTGTGCTTTTTCCTGTTCCGCCAGAGCTACGTCATCCATCATGTCATTTAGGCGAACGATCAAATCATTGAAAGCCTCACTCAATTGCCCCATCTCACCCTGCAATGGTTCACAGCGTGCAGTCAAATCCTTTTCCTGACCTTGTATCATTGCAGTCTTCAGTTTTTGAATCGGCAGCGATACATGTCGAGATGACCAAAAGATAAAAATAACAGTGTAGATAATCCAGCTGGCGATAACAGCAAGTAAAGGTGCATATAAAAACCGTAAATAAGATTGGGTTGTAGCCACATATGTAAGGTAGACAAAGGTGAAACCGCTGAGTTCGGCAACGTAACTGTTCACCCTGTATTCATGTAGCGTAGATATATCAATTGTTGACAGTGGCGGAAATGTATCATTGAAATCCGAATTGCTTGAAAAGACCAACTGATGATCCTGGTCCAAAACTAAAAAAACATCAGACGGATTTTCGGCAATATGCCTCCAACTGTTTTGAAAAGTAGTGAGATCCATATCTACACGTATCGCTCCTATATGCTGATCGGCAACGAGACGCCATAATCTCTGTGAAAAGGATATAATAATGCCGCCACCAATAAAAAAATCATTTTCTTTTGCATGAGAAACCACCGGCTCATTTACATGTGCGATGCTTTTATACCACTGGCTGTCTATGAGATTGTCCCAGTCAGAGTTATGGATATTAATATTCAATGTGGGATATCTCCAATTATAATAAACTGAACCTGAAATTTCAGAAAAAACAGTTAGTGATGTAATATTTGGCTCGTTAAAAAGTACAATGTCAGATAAAAGCGTGTTCACAAGCTGCTGGTCAGCATTTTTTTGAATTTTATCCTTTGGATTATCGCTGTATTGTGTGGTTAAAATGCTTAAAATAGTTCTGTTCAAGAAAGGCACATTAAGCAAGTCAAGTGTCCTTTCGTAAACTTGATCAAATGAGTTTCCTACAGTTTGTAGGGAGTACCTCCTTGAAGTATCCAATTGGGTCATCAGCGACCCTCGTGCCCAAAGCATAATGAACAATGTAATTAAAATTATCGGAGGAAGAACCAGAAGCGTCTGAACCAGAACCACTGAAGCTTTAAAACGTAATTTTTTAAACATAATAATTAATTACCCTCTATCTTCAATTCCTGCTGATTGCTTGAATATAACATAACACTGACTGAATTAAAAGCAAAATCTCTTAAGTGGTATTACAAAAACTATGCAATGGTAAAAAATTATTAACAAAACAAAAATATGATTTATTGTCATGACGTTGTTATGGGGATATAATTTTTGTCAAGATGTAAAGTTTGGAATTACTTTATTGATATATCCAACTTTGTAGTCGCGGTAGAACAAACAGATATATAGTAATAGGAGGAAGATATGAAGAAATTTTTGACAATCATTGCAGTGCTACTAGCCATGTTGTTATTGATAGTAGCATGCGACGCTGACGATGGTGGCGATGTTACGTCACCACCGCCGACCAATGGCGATGCAACTGACACAACACCTACAGAACCAGGCGAACTCGGTGATGATAATGGTGGCACGGCGGCACTTACCGACTTATCCGCTCTCGGAGATTGGTTTTCTCCGATGTCTGAACCTATAACCCTTAGGATAGGTGCAGGCTTTGGTCTTGCAGAAGGTGATGTACCTCCGGGAACTACACCTGAAAACATGATGCTGAACGAACTGCTAGCTGAATTCTTTGACATTCATTTAGAGTGGATGTGGGCAGTACCGGATGAGCAAGCAGAAGAAAGACTTCAACTTGCACTTGCAACAGGTGATGTTCCTGACATAATTGCTCTCGAAGAAATAGACTTTTTTGAACTCGCGGGATTTGATCAACTAAGAGATTTGCACCCTGCGATGGATAGGTATCTGCTTCCAGAAATAAGAGATATGTATAGATACTTTAATGATGTGCCGTTGGATATTAGCTCCGTTGGCGGCGAGCTGCTCTCAATTCCACATGTTGTAGATTCATTCCAGTTTATGCCACTAATTTGGTATCGCTATGATTGGACAACAGAGCTTGGCATCTCTGAGCCAACAAATCTTGACGAATTTGTTGCTATGTTGCAAGCCTTTGCAGAAAACGAAATGGGCGGTCCGAATACAGTTCCTCTCAGCATGCAAAATACGCCTGTATTTTGGGGTCCTGATGGTAGAGCCATATTCCAGGGCTACGGTGCATATCCGGAAACATGGATAAACCGTGGTGGTGAATTGGTGTTTGGTACGGTTCAACCCGAAACACAACGGGCACTACTTAGACTACGTCAAATGTATGCAGACGGTCTTATGAATCCGGAATTTGCCGTTATGAATATGGATATGGTTGCAGAAGAAATCGTAGATGACCGAGTGGGTGCTATCTCAGGCGAGTGGTGGCTACCAAATTGGCCGCTGAATTCACATCTCGAGGCAAATCCTGACGCAATATGGAGAGGTATGCCAATTCTGACTCCGGATGGGTCTTCCGGGGTAGTATCCATCCCCAGAAACAACATTCATCACTATCATGTTGTTACTGCAAATGCACCACCGGGTACAGAAGAAGCACTTATGAAAATAATTAATCTGCGTTGGGCAATTGACTACTGGCCAAATGCTGAAGAGCTTTTCGGAAGCAGAATACTTCCTGAGTCAGGCTACGTCTATAATTGGGGACCAGGTAGAGTAATCCTTGCTCACGAGCAATATGTAAACTTTGTAGCTCTCAGAGAGGCTATCGCAACAGGCAATACAGATCACTTCACAAGTTCACAGCAAGACGACTTGTGGTTGGCATACCAAATCATGGAGCAAGGCTATGTGTCTGATGAAATGACTAGTGCGACAGCTTGGGGATTACATGTCTCTCGTGTTGCTGAAGGTGGCGGTTGGGAAACCAACATGCACATCAGAGATAATAATCTGTTTATCTTTGATGAATTCTACGGCGAACCTACTCCAACAGAAATTACGCGCTTCACAATATTACACGATATGTGGTTGGAGTTTTATGTAAACTTTGTAATGGGTCTTATTCCTGAATCCGCATGGTATGACTTTGTAGATGATTGGAACAATCTTGGCGGTGCAGACTGGACAGAAGAAGTAAACCAACAATTTAGAAATCTTCCCAGCTAAAATGCATTGGTCCAATCGCTATAGCAATTTCTAATAAACTATGGCTGGGTACGATTTTTGTAAAAGGGCATCTCTATAAACCAAACCTATCGCCCATCATCTTGATGGACATTATTCCCCCATTCAGCGTTAATCTTCTTTGAAAGACGGATGTGTTTCTGCGGAAAATTGCCTTGATTAGGGTAGTAGACATCAGGTTTCTAGAGATGCCCAATGTATTGTATCTAGTGGTCTGTAACATCTAAAAGTTGGATATTTCCGTGTATTTTTTCACAATACAGCGTTGTTCGTCAGTTAAATACCAATGGGTATTCGCCCTCCTCACGCCTTGTCTTGCAAAAAAATAAACAAAAATATTATGC
>WQWL01000134.1 GCA_009785345.1 Oscillospiraceae bacterium | reverse complement strand
GAGTACGCCTTCGACTTTATCTTTTTGAATACTGTTAGCCATGAGGAACGCACCGAACATGATTACGAAACCTAGTAAGTAAAGCGCCATATTGTTTGCGGCATCGCCACCTCCAAAGACAGCGCCTATACGGTCTGCGAAAATGACTAGAGCGAGAGGTGCAATGCTGTTGATAATCAACGATATAGGTTTTGTTACACCATTTATAAGTGCATATTTGAAAATAGTCATGTTCATTATATTTTACGCTTCCTTCCAACGATTATAACCGCAGCCAATGCAGCAACTATCAAGCCACCCAAAATCCCAAGATTGATTAACACCATATTCATATCCACGCCAAACATTGTTATGCCAGCTTCAAAACCGAGTTCCGGATTGTTAAGTGTAATCATCATGCCACCTGCATAATTCATCGCCATAGATGCCGCTCCAAGTGGTAGAAAATTAACAACACCAATTTCACCAAGCTCAGGTGCCGGAATCATGCCAAAGTTAATTGCTAACATTTGAGCGAATGCGAAAACCATGATAACTGCAGTAGTTGTGCCCTTTTTCGGAAAAATCTGAAAACATAGTACACCAAACAATGTTACAAATGCACTCATACCCAGCAAGGCGATAACTGTAATCGGAATATTGAAGTATGCATTAAAAACAAATCTTGCAACAACCAGAACAATAGCACCATTAATAGCACCAATAATTATACTTGCACCAATTGCAGAAAGTATAAAACTTTTTAGAGATTTTGGTGTTGCCATAAGTCTCCAACGTATATCCGTTCTGAACTCGCTATATAGGAAGTCTGTTACAATCATGCCTCCAAAATATTGGAAGAAAAGTACGTTGAATGCAAGCATAGATGTGGCTTGTATACAAAAGCCATTGTATGAGCGTAATTCAAATGGTACGCCCTGTATGCTAGTGGTAATAAAAATCGTAAGCATCACTAAGGGGAATAAAATTAACATAAGAAAATTAATCGGATCTTTCGCTATGCGACTCAAATAATGTTTCAATATCATTTTTCACTTCCTCCTTATTCTTCATCGCGCAGCTTGCGCCCGGTTAGTGTTAAGAATACATCTTCTAAATTTGGTTTGTCCGCAGTAATGTTTGCAACACCGCCATGGCGTACTGCAACTTCCATAATGCGGTTAAGGTTGCCACTTTCCGCTTCGGATATTATTACATAGTCATTGCCACTAATTGTAACTTTTTTCACACCGGAGATTGCTTTTATGTCATCTGTCAGTGCATTAGTTGCAAGTGTTGCGGTTAAGCGAATTGTGTCTTCGTGTGAAATGCGCTTGATAAGTTCGTCTATTGTGCCATCTGCAATTACTCTACCGGAATCCATAATTGAAATACGATCACTTATCGCTTGAACTTCTTCCATGTAATGGGTGGTGTAGATTATTGTTGCACCTTCTTCTGCGATTTGTTTTACAGAGTCTAGAATATGATTACGTGATTGTGGATCAATACCGACGGTTGGTTCGTCCATTATTACGAATTGCGGACGATGGACTAATGCACAACCTATGTTTAGTCTGCGTTGCATACCTCCTGAAAATGTGCCTGGTTTTTTGTTTGCGCGATCTGCAAGACCGATGAAATCCAGTACTCGCGAGACATTGCGATTAAGGTCATTACCTTTTAGACCGTATAGTTGACCGAAGTAGCGTAAATTTTGTTCTGCTGTCATGTCTTTAAAAACTGAAATCTCTTGAGTAACAAGTCCCATGTTGCGTCTGACTTCGACGTTTTTCGTATTTTGCTTTTTACCAAAAACATTAATATCGCCGGAGTCTGCATCGATTAGTCCGCACAGAATTCTTATTGCGGTAGTCTTACCTGCTCCGTTCGGACCTAGTAGACCAAGAATTTCACCTTCTCTAACATTTAGGTCTAAATGATCTAATGCTGTAAGATCACCGTATCTTTTAATTACATTTTTCATTGTTGCTACCATAGTTTGTTTACCTCCTGTTTTGTTTGATTATGTGCTTATTTTAACGCAGAGTTTTTAAAAGCAATAGTGACATTTGTCACGATTATTAAAAAACTTGGCTGCAGCAATGATTTGTAAAATCATTTAGCTACAGCCAATTGTTATTATGTGGATAAAACTAACACAAATTATACTGAACACTGATAGAAGAGTAGATAATATTTTCGAGAATATTATTCGTCTGGTGAGGCAGACGACGCAGCCTTACTTTCGTAAGGCAAGGAGGATAACGATGCCAGACGGAAAATATTGCGAAAAGATGTCTACTGTTCTATTAGGGTTTAGTATTATGTACTCGCTTTATCTTTTATCAATCTGTAAACAATAACAGCTAGCACTGCACCGGCCAAAGGTGCAACGATAAACACCCATAGGTCTGTTGCCGCTTCGCCACCGGCAAAAATAGCAGGACCGATACTACGTGCAGGGTTTACTGATGTTCCTGTAATCGGAATCCCTAATATATGCACAAATGCTAGAGTTAGACCAATAACAATTCCTGCAACATTGCCTTTTGATTTATCAGCAGTTACACCCAGAATAACTAACACAAAGACGAATGTGAGGATAACTTCCGTCAGTATCGCTCCACCGAAGCCACCTGCACCTGCAACAAGGTTAGCACCCAAGTTCCCCGTCATATCAACGCCTGTCAATATAACCATGAGATGCAGCAACCCTGCGCCAACGATGGCGCCAATCACTTGCGATACCACATATCCGCAAAAATCTTTGAAGCCAATACGCTTGTCAAGCAAGGCTCCAAAGGATACAGCAGGATTAATATGACAGCCGGATATATTTCCGATTACATATGCCATTGCCACAATGGACAAACCAAAAGCAAGGGCTACCGCTAGATGCCCGCCCTGTGTATCAGCACCTAAAAACACCGCTGCACCACAGCCCATGAACACCAAAACCATTGTACCGATAATTTCGGACACATATTTTCTCAACGTACTATTTGACATAAATTTTACACTCCTACAACTAAAATAATCCACAAATTGTCAAAATTTACCACAGAATTCCACAATTATAACATTCCATTCTAAATAATACAACAAGCAATATGCTTGTAAGCGTAGAGTTTATTCTCCCATATATGCAAAATATGCAAAAATTAAAGTCACCTACGTTTATTAGTCATAGGTGACTTTAATTTTTGACAGGCATTCTGTCACATCGTTTCTTTTTTGCCATTCATACATCTGCAATATCGGCTGACTTTTGCGTTGCGCACTCCTTATATTTCAACTCATGCTCATCATTTCAATTGCCGAAAATCTATCAAATCTGCAAAATCCTCTAAGTCACTGCGGGTAGCATGTTGCGTTGTGCCCCTCCAATAATCAACGCTGGATTGAGTGCCTGCGTGTATTGTTACTACAATGAAAGCTGTTTCCGTATCTGCGATTATGAATGACATATTCGCACTTTGGGTAAGAATAAGGGGGGTGCCATACCTATTCTCAAAGGCCCATTCATCAGAAAAATCATCAATATCGAGATTTGAGATTATTACCGTGTCAAAGACTCCTTTTCGACTGGAACGGAGCACAAACCAAATGTCGTCATATTGCGCTTCAAATTGGAATGTTCCACTTTCCCACCTATAACCGGGATGTAGTGTGAAATTATCATCGGAGTTATCAATAAATGGTTCGTTCGCTACACTCTCTTGGAATTCATTCCAACTCCTATTTTCATTCCAGTAGTCAAATAGCTCTCCGTATAATACAAGCCCGTGTCTTTCTATGATTTCGTGTATTTTGTCTACATCAGACCATGATGACGCACCATACCACTGGTACACTTCGGGTATAATATCACGGTCGCTCACTATAATTATTGCATGGCCTTCTAAAAATTCCGGCGGTATACCGTTAATACAACATTCTTGACAATCTACGATTATGATTTCATCTGCAAAGAATTCACCAGTTTCAACGGTAACAAAAACACGAGTTTCTTCATCCCAACGCACCTCAACTCCATCAACGTAAACACCTCTATTTATCCATTCCATTGCAGCTTCAAATTCCGGGCTACCTGCGAAACCCGCTAATAACATCTTATCCATAGGAATTGTGAAGTCATCAAGGGTGCCATCAGGACTCATTGCTTTAAATTCATCTTGTGTACCCTGAAATTCATCAAAGGTAATAACTAGATCGGGTAGATCGGGGTTTGATATAAATAAATCACGTAACCCAAACACATTCGCAGCGATTGCAGCTGTGCCAAACATTAGCATCATCACTGCCACTGCAGCGGCAACAACTCCAATCCTGCGACTCCGATAAAACTTCTGCACAGCGGGTCTTTCTTTTAATGTGTTATATCTTACTTTTGATATCAACTCTGGACTCAGTGACTCAGTACGTTGCATTGCTCTTCTGAGCATGTAATCCGGGTTTGTTTTATTATTCATTTCCATATTTATTTTCCAATCCTTTCCTTATAATGGCTCGCGCTCTGGACAGCTGGCTCTTCACAGTACCAATCGGCAACTTTAAAGTCCTGGCAATATCTGCAATACTCATTTCAACTGTGTAGTACATCACAACCGTAACTTTTAACTTGTTTGGCAAGTCATTGACCAACTCCCGAACCATAAGCACTTCTTCATTAGCAATAGCCCTATCTTCAAGACTTTCTGCTTCAATTATGTTCGCCTCATCAAAATCAACTATAGGAGCGAGTCTGTTTCTGCGAGCATATTTCCGCCTATTGCTTCTCCACAATGATGTTGCTACAGATAGAAGAAAGCTCTTTGGATTTCCGGATGCTCTAATTTTTTCGATTTCAGAAAATGCGCGTACGTATGTATCTTGAAATAAATCATCTGCATCTTCTTTCCTATATACCAGACTTATACAAAACCTGTACACAATACCACCGAATTCGCTCACAAGCTGAGATTCAGAGATATCGCATGCATTTTCATAATTTTCTTTTGAAAAAGTACTGTGTATCATTTTTGATGTTTCTACCATTTCTGCCTCCTTTTAGGGATCCCTCTAATAAGTATTCGTCGCGAAACCCGAAAAGGTTGCATTTTTCTGAAAAATATTTTCTAACTTTGATTTTATTATAAAATAATCTTGTATAAATGCAATACAAATGAAGTTCTTCGTGCAAAAAAACACACTCCGAATCACATTGACCCGAAGTGTGCTCTTTTACTTGTAATATTTTATTTTAGACATTCCCACTTGGGGGCGTGAAGCAGGATTTTGCGTCGATTAATTTTACCCAATCAGATGTATTTATAATGTATTGTTTTATGCTATTGTGTTGTTGTCAAAAAACTATCCTTTCGCTATATCTAAACAATAATACCGCATTGACAATACAACTATTAAGTTGTATAATATAGCTGCTAACATGTGGCAGTAGAAGGAGGTACATTTTTGAACGTACACCATTATGAAACTGCCGGTGGCAAAGATGTAATTGAAGCCTATATAGATAAGCTTAGTAAAAACGAAATCATTGACGGATATTCAGTATTGAAAGCTTTTGCAGAAGACAGAATTGACGAAGTAAAAGTAAAGAAGTGGCGCGGTAAAATATGGGAAGCGTATTTTTACAAGGATAATAGATTGTTTTACGTCATTATTGATGGGAAAGATGTATATTTTCTTCATGCATGTCGCAAGCAAAAAAATAAAACAGAGAAAAAAGATGGCGACATTGTTTTAAAAAGAGCGAGCGAACTGAGTCACAAGTTATCAAAAACATTTATTTAGCGAGGTGTAATTATGCCATTCAAAAGTATTGATGTCGATAAACTGATACAGGAAAAGTTGGATGCAGATCAAGAACTGAAAGAGTTGTGGGATAGCAGTCGGACCGAATACAGATTACTTGGAGAACTAATAACGTTACGTAAAGCAAGGGGGATGTCTCAAGTCGAACTTGCACAAAAATCAGGACATAAACAACAAGTCATATCACGCATAGAAAATAGAGAGAGCAGTCCAACATTGAAAACACTATGTGCTTTAGCTGATGTACTTGATGTCGATATTCAAATAGTGCCACGCCACGAATAATATCATCCTCAGCAAAATGCAAATGGGGTTCAGAAGAATTACCAGAATTACCGCACTTGACAATAACTTCGCCCTGCTTCGTCTTATACGCAATATTTAACACAGAAGCGGCACAGTTTTTATAAATACTCAATTTGTTTAATCGCTACTTCATTGATGTGTCTTTCACCAATAATAGTTTGTCCCTCACCTCTCGTTATAAGTCTTATATAATTTCTGTGTATTCTACACATTTTCGGGCTGCAGCTATGATGGATTACCTCTCCGTCAAGCAGCGTGATTCTCATTTCTGAATATATATAATTGGCAGTTCTCCATACAAATACAATCATTAAATAAAACCACCATATTGAACTCACCCATCCTATAATGTTGATTGATTGAACGAGCCAAGCATGCTGCTCTAACAGAGCAAATGGCAGGAAGACAAATGCCAGCACTGTAGATATAAATGAAATCCAGTTAATCAACAAGAAAAGTCGTCGACTTAACATACGCATCTTTTCCATCATAGTTTTAATTCTTCTAGTTCTAAATAATACACCCCACAAAAGCACCACAGTGATAATCGCCATGACTGCTGACGCGATTGATAGTTGCAAAAAACTTTCTAATTCAAATAACACTATACAAATCCCGCCAATAAAAACAATGACAATTGATATTCCATTTAGATACACAAAAAATAATATTGATGATATGAGCACACTTTTATCAATCTTCCTATAATTGACAGACCGCTTTGATATTACTGACATAATCAGCCCCATTAGTCCGCTTACTACCATCCCAACAACCTTGAGCACCTGGGGATTTATTGAAGTTAATTGCTCTAACATTTTGCATCTCCTTTATTTCGTCACTTATGTCCGTCGGGACATGTCATCTCTACTGCTTCAATAGCGGAAGCGTTTTTATTCCAACGTCGCTAGACCTTTAATCAAAACATCAACACCGAATTTGCAATTACGCTTATTTGCTATACTAATACTTTTCATTGATTATTTCAATATAAATCAGAAATTTGCAATTGTTGAATAATTCAGTGCACTCTAATTAATTCATAATTTATCCAAACATTTCTACATAAATCCCTTGACAATATCAAGCATAATTTGTTAGACTTTAGTACATTAATGAGCGGAGCGATTATTTATGATACGTTATCAATGTCACAAAAAGTTTACAAAAGCGAATTAGTCGTAAAGGAAGGTTTCACCATGTCGCGTATATTTATCCTGAATTATTCACGCATCGCCAATAAATTTGTTTCAATGTTTGCGACTACATAGTTTTTTTGATTCATCGGCTCACCTGTTAGGTGAAGAAAGAAATAGAATAAGGGCCTCAAATTTGTTAT
>WQWL01000133.1 GCA_009785345.1 Oscillospiraceae bacterium | reverse complement strand
AAATTATTTTTTCTACTCATGGTAATGACAATTCCTTTCGAACTTCTTTAGACACAGAACAACCAGAAAAAGGAATGGTCATTTCGTGCATTAATTTGCGGTTCCCCGCAGGGGGAGCAATTGGCACATTCTCTCGTTAAGTTTGAATTTATTCAAACTTAATACAAACCTCTTGACTCTGGCATTATGCCATACTTTATAATCATTTTATACTGAACACCGATAAAATATCACAACTCTCGATGATTGTGTAACTTAGAAAAATTTTCATTAACGCGAAAGATTAAGAATCTCCCTCACCGTTTCTAACAGCTCCTTTGATGGCGGGAGAGTTTCTGATAGCTTGTAATCTAATTTATGTTCATGCCATTTGTACTCTCCAACTTTATGAAATGGCAGTACGTCTACTTTTTTGACATTTTTAAATGGACGCAAATATTCAGCTAATGCTTTGATGTCATCAATATCATCGGTTAAGCCCGGCAGTAATACATAGCGTACCCATGTTGGGATGTTTAACTCAAAGCTGAGTCTTAGCATATCTAAAACCGGATTAATGTTCGCGCCGGTTATTTTTTTGTATATGGTGGGATTTATAGATTTCACATCCAGTAATAGCAAATCTGTATATGGCAAGGCGTGCTTGGCATTTTCTAACTTTGTGTGACCAGAGGTATCTACCGCAGTATGGATGTCTTTTTCTTTACAGGCACGTAAAAGCTCTGTTAAAAATTTTGCTTGCATAAAAGGCTCGCCGCCGGTGAACGTTACTCCACCGCCGGAAGCCTTATGAAATGTAGTATACATTTGAATTTCACTAACAACATCATCTACTGTGCGTCGTTCACCACTAGTTTTTACCCATGAATCTGGATTATGGCAGTACAGACAGCGTAGCGGACAACCGGAAAGAAATACCACGCTGCGTATTCCGAGACCGTCTACCATACCGCCATTATATATAGAGTGAATATAGCCCGTCATTTATATATTCCCCTATATCATTTCGTGGAAAGTACGATCGATAACTTCCAATTGTTGCTCTTTGGTTAGCTTTACAAAGTTTACCGCATAGCCAGATACTCGAATGGTAAGCTGCGGATATTTTTCCGGATGAGCCATTGCGTCGTGAAGGGTTTCCTTGTCGAAAACGTTGACATTAATGTGATGTCCATTGTTTATAAAATAGCCGTCCAAAAGAGCTACAAGGTTTGCAATTCGTGTTTCACTATCTGCACCCAGTGCCTTTGGCACCATAGAAAATGTGTACGAAATGCCGTCTTGTGAATACTCATACGGTAGTTTTGCCACGGACATCATGCTTGCTAACGCACCTTTTTTATCACGACCATGCATTGGGTTTGCACCTGGGGCAAAGGGTTCGCCTGCTTTACGTCCATCTGGTGTTGCCCCTGTGGCTGCGCCATATACAACGTTGGATGTTATCGTTAACACCGACAGTGTTGGCACAGCATTACGATAGAATTTTTGCTTTTCAAGTTTTGACATGAATGTTTTTACAACATCATACGCAATTTGGTCCGCACGCTCGTCATTGTTACCGTATGTTGGCGGGTCGCCTTCTATTTCGTAGTCGATTACAAGACCGTCTTCATTGCGAATGGTTTTGACTTTTGCATATTTTATTGCCGCCAACGAGTCTGCAATAACAGAAAGTCCGGCAATTCCGCATGCTTGTGTACGCAAGATATCTTTGTCATGCAAGGCAAGCTGTAAACTTTCATAATTGTATTTATCATGCATATAGTGAATCACGTTTAGCGTACTAATATACAATTGTGCAAGCCATTCCATCATTTGATCAAACCTGCGATACACTTCGTCGTAGTCGAGATATTCTGATGTGATTGGAGCAAATTCCGGAGCTATTTGCTCGCCGGTTCGTTCGTCCTTGCCGCCGTTGATTGCGTATGTCAGGACTTTGCCCAAGTTAGCACGTGCACCAAAATACTGCATTTGTTTACCTAAACGCATTGCGGATACACAACATGCGATACCATAATCGTCTCCCCAATAGCCACGCATAAGGTCGTCATTTTCGTATTGAATAGAGCTTGTTTCAATAGACATTTTTGCACAGTAATCTTTAAATCCTTGCGGCAAGTTCTCACTCCACAAAACCGTTAAGTTCGGTTCCGGTGCAGGACCCAATGTTTTTAACGTGTGGATCATACGAAAACAGTTCTTCGTTACCAATGTGCGACCATCTTCGCCCATGCCACCAATAGCCTCTGTCACCCATGTTGGATCGCCGCTGAACAGCGCGTTATATTCCGGCGTGCGCAGAAAACGAACCATGCGTAATTTCATTGCATAATGATCCATTAGCTCTTGAGCTTCGGATTCAGTCAGTGTTCCATTTTTTAAATCACGCTCTATATAAATATCTAAGAAAGTCGCCACACGCCCTAGAGAAGTTGCAGCACCATCTTGTTGTTTTGTAGCAGCAAGATACGCAAAATACGTCCATTGGATAGCCTCTTTTGCATTTGTTGCAGGTTGAGAAATATCAAAACCGTATGATTTCGCCATTTGTTTTAATTGCTTTAATGCATAAATTTGTTCAGAAAGTTCTTCCCTGAGGCGGATGTTTTGGGACGTTAAAACTGGCCAGTCTTCATCTTTTAATTCCTGTTCTTTGTCCTTAATTAGAAAGTCAACGCCATATAGCGGCACACGTCGATAGTCACCTATTATGCGACCACGACCATATGCATCCGGCAAGCCGGTAATAATGCCTGACTTACGCGCAGCACGCATGGCATCAGTATATGCATCATAAACACCGTCATTGTGGGCTTTGCGGTGGTTGGTGTAAATATCTTCAACATGTGGATCAAGCTCATAGCCGTAAGCTTTTAATGCCGCTTGAATAACACGGATGCCACCCCTTGGCATTATATGTCGTTTCAGTGGCTTGTCCGTTTGTAGACCCACTATTGTTTCAAGTTCCTTGTTTATATAACCCGGCGCATGAGAAGTTATAGATGCCGGTATTTTAGTTTCTACATCTAACACTACTTTTTCTGATTCAAGCTTCGTTAATTCGCAAACTTCTTCCCAAAGCTTGTTGGTGCAATCTGTTGCGTCGGCAAGAAACGAGTCATCGCCATGATATGGTGTCATGTTCTTTTGTATAAAATCGCGAACATTTACTTCGCCTACCCAAACACCTGGGCTAAAACCACTGTAAGCAGAGTCTAAGTTCCTCATTAGATACCCACCTTAACCTATTCATATTATGATTTTATTCTATCTTAGTTTAAGTGGAAAGTCAAAATTACACGTCTTGAGCGACGATTTTGTTATTAAGAGCTTGTACACGCTAGGCACACTGTGTTAAGATGTGCCTACATGTGATTGTTAATGAAAGGACAGGTGCTACTTTATGCGTATGCAAACCGAAATAACAAATCCCGGACCATTACTTGACAAAGATGGAGTTCTTTTACAACGTGGTTATGCTACAAAACCGCTACTTGAGTATAAGCGTAGTGATATCAAGGCTCCACCGTGGCGCATAAAGGAGTGGGATTTTTATCAAGTCTGTAATGATGATTATTGTCTACAATTTACTGTCGGACATGCGGCGTATGCAGGCACTTTGACAGTGACATTCTTTCGATTTTCAGACGGTTTACGATACGATCGTAGTACAATGTTGTTGCTACCGTTTGGTTCGCTTAATATGCCGGAATCATCAGACGGAGGTATACGAGTATCTAAGGGCGGAGTTGATATCACTTTTGATGTCCGGTCGGATCGTAGGATTTTGAAGTGCTCTACCACTGCAACCGCAGCAGCCCCTGCTATAGAAGCAGAGGTTACCATAATGCGACCTCACGATAATACGATTGTCATGGCTATTCCGTTTGAAGAATTTCCACGTAAGTTCTACTATAATGAAAAAATCAGTTGCATGCCTGCTAATGGCTATGTGCGTATTGGGGACGAAAAATTTCTGTTTGAACCTGATTCTGCATTTGGGTTATTGGATTGGGGGCGTGGTGTGTGGCCATATAGTACGGAATGGTACTGGGGAAGCGGTAGCGGTCTGGTTGATGGTGCTCTCTTTGGATTCAATATTGGGTATGGCTTCGGTGATAGTTCTGCTGCGAGTGAAAACATGTTATTTTATAACGGTGAGGCTCACAAAATAAATGAGGTGACTTTTGATCTTGCAGAAAATGGCTATATGTCACCAAAAGTTTTTTCGTCTGATGATGGTGCCTTTGAAATGGAGTTCACCCCCATCTATGACCGATATACTGAAGAGAAAATTTTATTTGTAAAGAGGAAGTGTCATATGCTGTTTGGGCACTTCTCCGGACGCGTACGCCTTAATGATAATCGAGAAATTGTCGTAAAAGATTTCATGGCATTTACCGAACATTCAATTAATAAATGGTAACATAGTAATTGCAGTGAAAACTCCTTTACATCCCATGCGTGGGATGTAAGGGAGTTTATCACTCATCAGTAATATCCCAACTCATTTTTCTTGTGAAGTAAAAATTCTCTCGTATACGGGTAGTTGAAACACAATAAGCCATGACCACCAGACTTAATAACTCCTGCAGATATAAGCCTTTCTCTATAAATGGATATAAAGTTCTTTTTCTTTTGTAACCTTTCACCAATGATGGACACAGATGAAGAACCCTCATCTTCAGACATTGCAAATAGAAAGGATCTATCCATGGCTGATAAATCAGCAAAAATTAGTCTATGCACGTTCCTAAATAGCTCCGCTTTTGATTTGAATAATACGTCATCGAGCAAATCAGTACCGTCAATGTCCAGCATTTCATCCCATAGATAGTAGCCAATTAATTGAATTAGGTACGGATATCCATAAGTAGCTGCCGCAGCTTTGGAAACTGTATCATCTGCAAGCTCAGTGTTGGCTCTCGAAAAGACCTTCTTGAATTCATATTCGACTGTCATAAATTCAACATTTTCCAACTCGATTTGTTTTGCTCTTCGCAGGAATGTAAGAATATCATCGTTCAATACGTCAGAAATAACTGAAGGCAAGCCTGCCATAACCATACTGACCGAGTATTCTCGCATAACAAGATCCTGATATTTACTTATAAAAACTCGCATATCCTCGGTATGCTTTTGCGCCTCATCAATCAAGAAAACAACATGCTTCTGCTGTTTCATACAGGCATCCATCAACTCCATAATTTGATAGGAAAATGTTTCAGTGAAATAAGGTGTTTTTTTATTTTTTTCAAAACCTACCTTAATCCCGAGATTGACGGATATGTCTTTGAACTCCGGCATCGCTTCAGAAATAGATTTCGAAAGCTGTCTATAAAGTTGGGCGAGAATACTGTCAAGCATAGCTTCATTTGGTACAATATAAAGAACGACTATGTTTCGATTATTAAGACTCATTCTAATATCTGATAGTAATGCTGTTTTCCCGCTTCCTCTGACTCCCGTAATAAGAGTTGTACGCCATGGGCTGTTTTGCTCATCCACTGATGAAATGATTGATCTGGTTATTTCTTGCCTTCCGAAAAAATGAATCGGGCGGTTACCAAATGCCGGATTGAATGGGTTTGACATTTTTATGATTCCTTTCCAATATACAGGTATCATGGGCTAATGTTTTTGAATGGCTCACATTCAAATGAATCACATTCAAAAGAATTAACTCGTTCAGACACAAGTAATTAAGCGTTACCTTCTGCGATGTTATATACTTTGGAATTTCTTATGTACTTTCAACAACATTATATACTTCTATATACTTTGTGTCAATTCAAATATCTACAATGTTTGATAACTAATGAAAAATAATCAACTGCTCCACAAACGAACATAATTGGTTCGGATTTGGCAACAGTTGGTTCTTGTTTGGCACGCCAACCAGTGCCAAATCCGAACCACTTTGAAGCGTGGTCTGGTGGATTTGTTTTATTAGTGAATATGTAGCATATAGGCACATAATTTACAAAACGAGTTCAATTCAAACTTGTATATTCATCTATAGTTGCGGATCTGCCTTATGTTCATCAAACTTTATTGATTTCATTTTAACGCTTGAAAAGGATAGCTCCAACAACTCGACAGCGGCACCAATGTCTTTTACTCGGATTAAGTTATCCCAAACATCCGCTTTGCCGAGAAGATTCATTCCACCATGCCATATAAGGGATTTGTCAATAACGGCGTAGTGCTCGCTAATGTCATCCATGAACCCGACATTTATACCTGCACTCCGTAGTTGTCGGATTAAATCCATCAAGAACACAGGATTTCCAACCAGTTTGCTATCAGGGTCTTCAGTTAGAATTGTGACTCTGACTCCACTTTCCTGCCTTGGTTTCATTATATTAATAAAGCGCTCAACTTTGTTATATGAAATATCAGGAGAAGAAATTACTATCTCACGCTCTGCTTCAACAATATCTCGCTCGAATATGTCATAGTAATCCCTCGATGTAAATATTGAACTCGTCGTTTGTTTTTCGGATAGTAAATCAGATTTTATTTCGAAACCAATTTTCTTATACGTTTTCAACCTTTTCAGAAACATATTATTAAAGATTGGTAAGTGTGAATCAACATAATCATAAACAATAACGTCATTTTTACCATCAAAATCACGATTTAACCTTCCGACATATTGCTCCAGCCGCCCAGCAAAAGAAACCGGTGCTGCCAACATTAGCGTATCCAGTCTCGGAAAGTTAAACCCTTCTCCTATGATTTGACCTGTGGCTACAAGAATTAGCGACTCCGATAGTGGAACGCTTAGAAGTTGTTCTTTAATACGATCATTTTCTTTAGGTGTATTATCACCGTACATTATGAAAACATTTTTTGCCTCATTAAGCAATCTATCATATATCAATTTTGCATGCTCTTTGAATCGTGTAAGTATAACAGGCGTCCTACGTTCGCTAATACACTTTTGGACATCATTAATGATTTGCTCATTTCTAACTTCACTTTCCGCGATTAATTTGTAGGAAGAGTTAATGTCATTTTGATTGTAAGTCACAGCAGTTACTCTCGTGAATCTAGGAATGACAACATGGTCAATTCCTTGGTCTGCCGCTCTTTCCAATGCCGTATATTTATGCCTTATTGGGCCTAAATGCATGAAGTTAATTTTATCAAGATTGTCACTTCTTATAGGTGTCGCTGATACACCGTACACATATTTCGCATTTACTTTTCGCAAAATTGCTTGGCATGTAGCAGACGCGGCATGGTGGCATTCATCCATTATAACCATGCCATATGTGCCTAGCCTTTCATGAAAATCGCCTTTTCGATATATTGAGCCAACCATCGCAACATCAATGATTCCGGTTAATGTGTCCTTTGAACCACTTAAGCTGCCTATAACACTTGAGCGCTTTTTGACTCTGCCTGTTTTGGTTTTATATTCAGGTAAGCTCTCATCACAATGAATAAAGCTTTCAAGTTCTTT
>WQWL01000132.1 GCA_009785345.1 Oscillospiraceae bacterium | reverse complement strand
CTTGAAGGTGTCATCGGTGGTATTGATTTCTTAAAAGATGTAGCTCTAGGTAATGAAGTAAATATCGGTGATAAAGTAGCCATTGTCGGTGGTGGAAATACAGCAATGGACGCATGTCGAGTAGCTGTAAGACTTGGAGCATCTAAGGTATATAATATTTATCGCCGCACAAAAAATGAAATGCCCGCTGAAGAAATAGAAATAATCGAAGCAGAAGAAGAAGGCGTTATATTTAGAAATTTAACCAACCCCATAGAAGTGGTTGGCGATAATGGAAAAGTAAGCGCTGTTCGACTACAAATAATGGAACTGGGTGAGCCCGATGCGTCCGGACGCCGCTCCCCTGTTGCTGTTGAAGGCAAAGAAGAAACCATCGCTCTTGACTCCATTATTGTTGCAATTGGTCAAAAAACCGATTCTGTCGGTCTTGAGTCTCTCGAGCATACAAGCTGGAAAACAATAAAAGCAGATGAACATACATTCCTCACCAATATCGACAAGGTTTTTGCCATCGGCGATGCTACAAATGACGGTGCGGATATAGCAATTACCGCCATTGCCGAAGCAGGCAAGGCCGCCGATATGATTGATAAGTTCTTACGTGGTGAAGAGTTGGTAAACAAGGATTTATTCCTCGTAAAAGACGAAAAAACTGCCGAGGACTTCGCAGATAAAGAAAAAATCGCCCGTGCAGTATCTGCACATCGTTCGGCAGAGGGCAGACGCAACGACTTCCTTGTATATGACTCCGGATTTACAGCAGAGCAAGCAATTAAAGAAGCATCACGTTGCCTAAAATGCGGATGCTTGGATTATCATGACTGTAAACTCATTAAGTATTCTAACCAATATGATGTAGCACCTGAAAAATACGCAGGTCAAGTGCATTGCCGCGCTGAATCTGATGACATCCCAAACATACACAGAACTCCCGACAAGTGTATACTATGTGGTCTATGCGTCCGCCTATGCGAAGAGTCAGTCGGCGCAGGAGTGCTCGGATTTGTAAATCGCGGGTTTGACACCATAGTACAGCCTGCAGGTGACCTAAGCCCATGTGAATCCTGTGGCGAATGTGCAAAAGTCTGCCCAACAGGAGCTTTGATGTTGAATAATTGAAATGAGTCAAGTAATAAAGGAAGAACGCATGATTTGTAATAATTGTGGTGCACGTGTAAGTAAAAATAGTTCATTTTGCAACAAGTGCGGGATAGCAATGGTCAAGCCGTTGGAGGACACTTCAAATTCTGCATTAAAGAGATTTTTCTTGTCTCAGTTTACAGAACAAATTCGTGATCCACTGTCACCCATAGAAGCGAACGTCAGAGTCCTCAGCCAAAGAGGGAAAACAGTGATTGCTATTTTTATTGCTATTATACTATTTGTACTTCCGGCTATTATCTTAACTTTCTTCACCATGTAATAAATCCTTACCTAGAATGTAGAAAAATATAGTGAAACTTAGGTTGGTGTTCAAAATGAGCACCAACCACTTTCATGCTGTTATGTTGATTTTTTACTTAAAACTCAGCTTGAACCACATTTTGAGGTTCATCCACTTTGCAGCGGTTGGAGTGTGATAAAGTGTAATATTGCAACTTGCTGTTTGCTTATATTTGCTACAATTAAATATGTCTATTTTACTTGACTGCTACACTGCTACAAAAGCGCGGGTTTCAACATGTCTTTTCGTGCAATTTTCGCTTGTTTATATTCGTCTTTTCGTGCATTTGCCACCTGTACCTATCTACATGGCTATGTTTTTATAGCAGAAGGCTCATGGCAAGCATCTCTCCAACAATTGATATGATTAACTACATAGTCACACGCATCGTCAATTTGAATTTTTCTAATTACTATACTCATAGCTCTCCAATATTCATAAGTCAGCCTCTTGTCTAAACTCAATATTTGGTAAAATTATCACATTTTCATCTGCTGGAACATCTTTTCGATGCCACCAAACCATGTGATTTATTATTGCGCAATTAATGTCGTATCCCTTTGATTTTTGCTCTTCTATCTTGCTTAAGAATTTTTTTGAGAACCTAATAACATCCTTGCCATTTGCTAATAATGCTTTTTTATTTTCATCAACTTGTAATACATCACCGCTTCTTAATGTAGTAACTTCTTCTTGCACCTCTTTGAAAAAGTCCAGATATACATCATCATGTTCAAGCTCAAATATTATTTTGTTCGGTTTGTCATAATTATATTTGTCTTTCGTGCGCACAACCCCTTCCACTTGCACATTATCAAAACAACTTCCTGCACAAAAAATATATAAGTTACTCTTTGCGCGAGTAATGGCAACATAAATCCCCCGGTAATGTCAAGGCTTCCAATTCTTTTTAAGTAATACAATGCATCTTCTATTTCCACCGCATCTGCGACGATATTTAAGATTTGGTTGTCAAAATTGAAGCTGTTCATAAGTTCAAGCACAGAAAATTCAATTTTGGTATCGCTATCATCTTTAATCACTTCAGGCAACTTTTCATACAAATGCTTTATTATAAAGGCTGCTATAGCGAGTCTCTTTTCACTCTTTGCCCTAATGTCATCGATTGGCATAAAGCATCTAAAATATATGTTGTCTCTGTTCAGCATTCTTTTTCTTTTTACAATTCTCTTAATATCGTAGAAATTCAAAACTTTATTCAAGTGATCTATTGATGTATTTGGGTATTGCTCTTGCATCGCAACATTTATCTCTTTAATGTTAAATCTATGCCCCAAAAAGCCTTTCTCACTGTTCTCTTCTTCCGTCATATCACGAATCTCTTGCTCTTCATCGCTTTCCGAATTAAATTTATTATCAAAATTTTCTAAAGAAAAATCACATAGCTCCCTGTGTTCTTCCAGGAAACTGCAGAAAAATTGTTCTGCGTCTTTGAATGCGTTAAGTTTGTTTTTTGCTGTTTTCCCCTTATCTCTTTGTAAAAAACCGAACAAATCCTTTGTATCAGCCAATATTTCTTCTTCTCTCAGAAGTTGAACAATTCTAATTACCCGCTCCGGTTCAAGACTTTCTCTATCTGCAATAAAGTCTATATGTTCGTTATTGCCGTCAGCATCTCGTCCGCCTTTTGCTCTTGTTTTAAAGAGCCTGGAAATAACCCTTACTGCTTCATCTTTTTGCCTATCACTTCCAAATGAACTTGACGCTCTAATCTTCTCCGATGCCTCAATTGTACTTTTAACCAAAATACTATTTGCGTAAACTTTTGGCATATTTTGCCCACGCTTTAAGTAGTGTGCTTGCTCAAGCGCATTAATCGAAGTTGTAACTCTTGTTCTAATTTCATCTTCTTTTTCGTCACTCCACCCAGCTTCTCTCGCTATATCTAAATGTGAAGCTGTTATCTCTCCACGCTTGTTTGTAAGCTTTTTTACTGCACGCCAAATTTGAGCAATTTCCGGTCGTGTTATTTTTGTCTGATTCAAAAATGCAAAGTGCTTATTTATATCATCGTCATTAAAAAGTGCATAACAAACAGCATTAAGCCTTGTATCTCGACCGGCACGCCCTGCTTCCTGCACGTAGTCTTCCAATGACGTTGAGATATCATAGTGAATTACAAGCCCAACATTGTCTTTGTCAACACCCATTCAAAAGCTTTTGTTGCAACTATAATATTGCACTCACCTTTTGTAAAAAGTTCTTGATTTTTTACTCTTTCACGACATTGTCTTCAATCCCAACCTCGACATCAATAAATGCAATTGTTTTTTCAATTAGAGGAGCTGTTGTCGTTCTTCTATTTGCTTTTTCTAATCCAGGGTTTATATTCATAATAGCACCATAATTCCCTTTAGAAAGCACGGTATCAATTTTCTTGTTTTATTCATGCCATTGAATGCATAGTGATGAATTGTCCATACGTTTGCCTTTTCTTACCAATGCTATCCCTCACCATATCATTGAGAATATTGAGAATCCGGCAAACACACTAAAGGTGAACCAAACTGCGATTATAGTTCCAATGATGGATGATATGAGTCCGGCTTTCCGTATTTGACCAACATATTCTTCAACAAATCCTTCATCCTTTGCAGCAACAGCCAATATTATACCTATAACACCCAAAATGATATCAACTACAGGTATAGGCAAAGAGCCTGCTAAGATACCAAGCACAAGCGAAGCGATTGCCTTTCCAGGTCGAGCTTCCCGCTTGAATTGCCCATGCTGTTCCTGCCCGTATAAGTAACAGGGAGCAGTTCATTCATCATCTGTCCCCTGTTGTTGTTTTTCTTATGTATCTGACTACTATGTACTTTTTATCGATTTCTAGTTTTTTTGTCGTCCCATCCTGCACGAACCCGTGCTTTTCATAAAAGCGTCTTGCACGCTTATTGGCTTCAAGTACCCAAATAACGATTTCTTCATATCCTGCCTTACTTAGTTCGGATAATGCAAACTCCAACATCTGCTTCCCATATCCCTTGTCCCAATGTTCAGCAATAAGATAAATAGCTCCAATTTCTCCGGCATCAAGCTTATCTTCATCTCGACATTTACTGAAAATGAGTCGTCCAATCATGTCGTCGTCATTAATAGCGCAATAATACTCAAAACCATCAAGGTTCTCAATACTATGCCTGCATCTTTCAACACGCTCTTCCAGTTGAGCATACATATTGCTAATATGCTCATCAGAAATAATTCCTTTATAAGCATCTTTCCAACAATTAATGTGAGTGATTGCATAGTCATATACATCGTCGATTTGAACTTTTCGAATTATTATACTCATCGTTTTTTCCTCTTAAGTATTATCTGTAACCTCTAATAAGCACAGTATTCTCTCCAATGCTCGTGAGCATTTCCCATATTTGTTCGTAGGTCATGCCTTCTGCGCTAATGTTAATAAGAACACCATCATCAAACAAAACACCGAACATTATATAATTGCGTAATAATGGGAAAAGTATATCAGCTGGATTTTCACTAATAGCACCATCTGCTCCGTGAATTGGAATATATCGCATCTCTTCTCTTATCCGTACGATATCTAAAGTTATTTCATCAGCCCGAAAAATCGGATCATGCATAGTTGCGAAATATTCCCAAGGAATGTCACGACGCGGTAAGTTCCAGTCATCATCTTGCCATTCGCTCTGCGGATAGAGGGACCAGTCAAATAGTCTATAGTCATCTGCAGAAACAATGCGCTCAAAATCCCGTTCGTCAATATCTGTAACAGTCCATCTTACAGAGGGCCATCCCCAAAAAATATCGTCAAATGCAAAGACGTCGTAAGTTCTAGCTTCAACCCACTCTGCATAGATTTCATATAAATAATCATAATCAAATGATGACTGCCACTCCAAAAACATTGTATTTACATCTATATGCCCTTGCACCCATCGATGTGCGCCAGACTGATTTATGAATCCATCAGGAACATATGTGGGAACAAATCCACCGAAATCCGCATCATTTAAGGCTTCTTCGTATGTAATGCTCTCAGAACGAAGCTCAGGTATGATTGGATTATCAAACACGACAAGCCCGTCAGTACCACCTATAATTAGATTGTTTACAATTTCTGTTAGAAGCATTTGTCCGGCATCTGAATCCTCTTTACTAAGTCTTATGTGAAATTGGACGCCATCTATTTCAAATGATGCTCGAAAAAACAGTTCACCACCCCATCCTTCGTCAACCATTAGTGCAATAACAGGAATTTCATACACATAAGAGTACTCCGGTACAAAGTCATCATCAAATATAAACTCTGATGTTATACGGAAGTCTTCTCCGACCCAAATGCTAATGCGAGCTCCGAACACATATGGGTTTGGGTCTGGCACACGGGCGTTTACATTTACAAAAGTTCCGTCACTATTGTATGAAACAGTTCCCAGCATATCAAAATCAAGGGTTGGTAAAGCAATTCTCAATTGCTCTGCGGTTGCTTCTAAGAAAAAATCATGAGACTCAAAGGAAATTTCCATGCTTCCGGTTACTTCCGGATTGTTGAAGATAAGGGGATACATGGTCTGTCCATTCACCTGTTCATGTGCATGTTCATTTATCTGCTCGCTTGTTTGCAAATCCATTTCCGGCTGCTCGTTTGTGGCCACGTCGTCTAAACAATCACATGCAGAACAGCCCGTAATGAGTGCCACAGTAAATACAATGGTAAGAATTACAGCGAGAGAAATTTTCGTGTATTTTGCAATATGTTTACTAAACATGTCAAACCCTCCTTGTATCGGCTTACTCTATGCTTTTAGGACGTAGATCAAAGCATTTTGTTCCATTGAACCATTGAATGTGCTCAGCTATTGCGCTATAATTGCATTATAGAATTATGGAGGTGACACAATGCATAAACCGATTAGTGAAATGGCGACACATCTTCGAAATCTGCTCCCACCGACGATACCGCAGACATTTAAAATTGATCCAATGTTTATGCTGGGGGTAACCGAAGCGGACGTGTATAAGGGAATTTCGGCATTTAAGGATTTTTTGCATCATTTATATGACCATTTGACTGCCGAGGGTAGCCCCTTCGACAAACCCAAGAGGGAATCCCATAATACCAATATCAACTCATCATATCCATTTATATTGCATCTTGCGGTTTTCATGATGAACATGGGCTTGCATGGTAAGCTTAACGATGATAAGGATGTGTTACTGATGGATGATATTGAAGCCCTTACTGCTGTAAACAAGCTATCATACCAGAAAATACCTGATAGGCGGAAGGTCGAGTGTCTGCGTTTTTTGGAAGATTGCGGTCTTCGTTTCGGTGGTCTGGATATATGTGGTAAGAAGCCGAAGATGGTGCCGTCCGAGTCGCATGGACCAATCAAAATCACATATCCCAGCAATCATGCAATGCTGGTGGGCATGAAGGTCATAGTATCCGCCCAGCATGATATCGGCTCAAAATACATCGGGGAAATTCTTTTGAGGTGTGACTGGAGAGCGTTGGCATATAATATGGACAATAAAGTTAAGGGATTTAATTGTTCGGACATCTTACCGATATTGAAGGACTTGACTCACACCTTACCCGATGATGTGCAGGACTTTATTCTTAAGTTGCATACAGATTACATGAGTCACGGTTATAAATGCGACACATACATCGGTGCCGGCACACGTTTTGAATATTTTTGCAAAAGTAAGGAGTTGTGGCGGTTTAACCTCACACTGAATAATGGTCATTTTATCACAATTAAAGCACAAAACACGGATAAATATCTCGATATTGTTGACAAGCTGCCCGACCGGCTGCAAGCGGATATCATAAAGGGTTATGGTTGCGGTAAAAAGATGGGCACCACCGATTTCTGTGACGGCGGATGTCGAGGGTATCGTGTACCTTTAGATGACTCGTTTTTGAAGATAAGCGATGTTGTTAAGGAGTGGATTGAGAGGGAAGTGGAGATTATAGTATCTTCCTCCAACTAATTATTGCTTATTTTTCCTTGTAGTACGACGCACTAGGGTAGCACTAAATAGAATCAATCCAAGTCCAATAAAAATGAAGCTGACAATTTGAGATGCAGAGGGAACTTCGCCAGTGAGTAATCCGTATGTCATTGACAAAGTCGGACCAATATAATGGAAAAATCCAACTATCAAAAATGGAACATCATTAATCGCGCGAGCGAACAAAAATAACGGAAAT
>WQWL01000131.1 GCA_009785345.1 Oscillospiraceae bacterium | reverse complement strand
GAGGCTGCTGAAAAAGTCCCATTTGTCATCCCGGGCTTGACCCGGGATCTATTACAAAGCTTGATTCTATCAGATTGCGGCTCGGAGGCCGCAATGACGATAGGTAAAAATATGCACTTTGTCAGCGACCTCGATCAAGTACGCAATGACGATGTCTTGTACGATATGTTCGGACGATTTGAAGTTTGTAACCACTATGAGGAACGAAATGCCGGAATTTAAGATAACTAGCGAATTTAAGCCTGCGGGTGGACAGCCTGCAGCTATTGATGCGCTCACAAGCGGACTTGAAAATGGACTTGATGAGCAAACATTGCTCGGGGTCACAGGTTCGGGCAAAACATTTACAATGGCAAATATAATAGAGCGAGTACAGAAGCCGACTCTGATACTCGCCCATAATAAAGCACTCGCTGCACAGCTGTGTAGTGAGTTTCGCGAATTTTTTCCCGAAAATGCCGTCGAATTTTTCGTATCATACTACGACTACTATCAACCCGAGGCATATATACCACATACAGATACATACATTGAAAAAGACAGTGCCATAAATGATGAGATTGAGCGTCTGCGCCACTCTGCAACATCTGCACTTTTTGAGCGTCGTGATGTAATCGTTGTATCATCCGTGAGTTGCATATATGGATTGGGCGACCCTATTGACTATAGTAGTATGGTTATTTCCTTGCGTAAAGGCGCATATATGAATCGGGACGAACTTCTCAAGAAGCTTGTTGAAATTCGATATGAACGTAATGACATTGCCTTTGAACGTAATGCTTTTCGTGTTAGAGGTGATACTGTTGAAATATATCCTGTATATGCTCATGAGTTTGCAATAAGAGTTGAGTTCTTTGGAGATGAGATTGACCGAATTAGTGAGATACATGTTGTCACAGGGATTCCAACTAGAGAGTTGCTCCATACCGCAGTGTATCCAGCCTCGCATTATGTAACGACTGAAGAGAAAATTAGCAACGCAATTTCACAGATAAAGACTGAAATGAAAGACCGTCTCAAATATTTTGAAGAGCACAACAAACTTGTCGAGGCTCAGCGTCTACATCAACGAACGATGTACGATGTCGAAATGCTTGTAGAGCTTGGTTATTGTAATGGTATTGAGAACTACTCACGCATTATTACCGGACGCGCAGCAGGTAGTGCACCGCTGACATTACTCGACTATTTCCCAAAAGATTTTCTCATGTTTATTGATGAAAGCCATGTTACATTGCCACAAGTACGCGCAATGTACGCAGGCGATAAATCTCGTAAAGATAATCTCGTCGAATTTGGTTTTCGCTTGCCATCTGCATACGATAACAGACCCCTCAATTTTGAAGAGTTCAATGAACGGCTCAATCAAGTTGTATATGTTTCTGCAACTCCAAGTGAATATGAACGCTCTCGCTCCGGTCAGGTCGTCGAGCAGGTGATTCGCCCAACGGGACTGCTTGATCCAGAAATATCGATTCGCCCTGTGCAGGGTCAAATTGATGATTTAATTTCAGAAATAAATGCTCGTTCTGCAATTGATGAACGTGTGTTGGTAACAACTCTAACGAAGAGAATGGCAGAGGATTTGACTTCCTACTTTAAAGGCGAAGGCATCCGAGTTCGTTATTTGCATCACGATATTTCTACAACAGAGAGAATGGAAATAATTCGCGACTTGCGACTCGGCGAATTCGATGTCTTGGTAGGTATCAACCTACTCCGAGAGGGACTGGACTTGCCCGAAGTGTCGCTAGTGGCTATACTTGATGCAGATAAGGAAGGTTTCCTGCGAAGCGCAACATCACTGATACAAACAATCGGGCGTGCTGCAAGAAATGCGTCTGGACTCGTAATAATGTATGCTGACAAGGTCACTAACTCCATGAGCATAGCCATTGAAGAAACCGATAAACGCAGAGAAACACAGGAAAATTTCAACGAAGCAAATGGTATTGTGCCAAAAACCATTATAAAGAATGTGCGCGAATTACTTGAAATTTCTAAGCGTGATAAAACAACTACAATTGACGGCACCAAGCTCACCAAGCGCGAATTGGATGAAGAAGTCAAAAGACTCGAAAAAGAAATGGCCGCTGCTGCAAAGTTACTCGAATTCGAGTACGCTGCTGCACTACGCGACCAAATTATACAATTACGCGCCGGAGGCTAGGGGTTAGGGGCTAGCAATGCTGTCAACTTAGGAATATCACCACCGTCATCCTGCGCGAAGTCGCAGGATCCAACAACAACAGATGGCGTAGATTCTGCGACTTCGTGCAGAATGACGATGACAACCTCTTAACAGCATTGCAGGGGTTAGAGGCTAGTAATTTAACTTTTGAGATTGAAGTTCTAGGAAAAATGTGCAAATAATACTTGACAAGCATAGCAAGCGAAGAACACAATTCCCAAGACCCTACTAACCCCTAACCCCTATTCCTCCGTCTTATTCATAGTTTTTCCAAGCGTAACAAAAAGTACAGAAACTCCGATACCTATCGCAAACATTAGTGCTCCAATGAGCCAGTTAAAACTCGGCTCTCCTGCCTGAACATCCATAACTCTTATGACCAATGCAACCAATGAACCAAGCATAAAACCCAGTACTGCTGTATTGGCGAGTCCTGAATATTTATTAAAGAGGTGCTTTATCCCCTTTGCAGTTAGCATTAATCCCACAACCACAGACACCAGGAAAATACCAAGTGGCAATACATATGCAAAATCTAAAAGCAATAACTCTCTGCCTGCAGATGATAGAGGTTCGTATAGCCCTATTAGTAATAATACTGTGGCTAAACTCATTCCGGGAATTAGTGCCGTTACACCCGTTGCCACACCTCCGATTACAACACCCAACCAGTTCGATGTTGCTGTAAGAGTGCCGGAAACTAAGCCCGTTTCTGTCGCGAAGAAGCCCAAAGACACGGCCAGAGCAAATGCTATAATTGCACCAATTAGATACTGCGTTTTGAATCCTATCTTTCTGACTTCCATGAATACAATTGGGATATTTCCTGCGATAAGTCCAACAAAGAGTATGGATATCGCAACTTCGTGATATTCAAATAGTGGCTGGAATGCAAGCAAAAATAATATAAGGCTTATAACAACACCAATGCCTAATGAAAGGCAAAACATAATGTTTTTCTTTAATTTTAACTCTTTAAGCGGGTTTGATATTATGCGTAACATGTCATGATACACGCCCATTGCAATTGCTACTATGGCGCCGCTAAAACCCGGAGCAACAACACTTATACCCAGAAAAAAACCACATATGATGCGGTAAAAGAATAATTTCATTAATATGACCATTCCTTTCGTGAAGCTAGTCACAAAACAACCATGAATAAGGGATGGTCATTTCGTGCATTAATTTGCGATTTCCCGCAGGGAGAGTAAATTAGCTCATTGTAAGTTTGAATAAATTCAAACTTACACAACTCGCTATCTACACTAAATGTTCTTTAATCGGCGCACCTTTGCGGAGCGCTTTTATTTTTTCACATATGCCTGCTGTCAAGATACCATATGATGCTGTAGTTTGTTCCCCATTTTCCATATCCTTGACTGTTATCAGATCATTGCTTATCTCGTCTTCGCCTAGAAACACAACAAAAGGAATACCAAGCTTATTGGCATATGAGAGCTTCACTTTAAACTTCTTGTCCTCAGTATATATCTGAACACGTAATCCCATTTCACGCATTGATGTTGCCAACTTTACCGCATGTGTTAAATCATCTGTCATCGGAATAACCAAAACATCCGCAGGAGCGGAAAGGAACGCTTCGTTTAGTAACCCTTGCTCTTGCAACACAAAGAACAGGCGCGTTAGTCCAATTGACAAACCAACACCTGGCATCTTTCTGTCAGTATAGTACTCAGCAAGATTGTCGTATCTTCCACCTGAACATACCGCTCCAACTTCCGGATAATCGGTTAAATATGTTTCATAGACTGTACCGGTATAATAATCCAGTCCACGTGCAATCGAAAGGTCGATTTTGAAATGAGTATCCGGCACACCAAAACCTGCAAGATGTTTTTGTAATGCTGCAAGTTCTTCAAACCCTGTGTCAAATTTCTCGCTTTTACCTCTGTATTTTTCCATTACGTCAAATGGATTATCGTTACTTGACACAAAGTGAATAAGTTCATCCGTTTGTGCTTGCGACAAACCTAAATCTTCTCTCAATGTCTTTGATAACTTTTCTACACCTATTTTGTCCAACTTATCGACAACACGCATTACATCTGTTGCAATATCGCTTAGTTCAAGGATTTCATATAGACCACTTAGCACCTTGCGATTATTTATACGAATAACAAAGCTCTCTAATCCAAGAGATTTAAGGCATCTGTAAATTACGCCCGGGACTTCTGCTTCGTTCATTATATTCAGGCTTCCATCTCCAATTATATCTATATCTGCTTGATAAAACTCTCGAAAACGTCCACGTTGAGCACGCTCACCACGATATACCTTGCCTATTTCGTATCTGCGCAGCGGAAATGTCAAATCATTATAATGGAGTGCTACATATTTTGCTAGCGAAGCTGTAAGTTCATAACGAAGCGCGAGATCGTTGTCTCCCTTGCGTAATGTATAGATTTGCTTTTCAGTCTCTCCGCCACCTTTTGCCAGTAAAATCTCAGCAGCTTCCATAAGCGGAGTATCCAGAGGCGTGAATCCATAAAGTGAAAAGGATTCACGCAATTTTAATATCATAGAATCAAAACTGACCTGTCCGGGAGGTAGAAGCTCCATAAATCCGGACAAGGTGCGTGGTTTAACTTTATTCATTTTGTTCTCCAAATTAAGATTTTCGTCCATAATAGGTCGTTTCCTTCGATTTTTTCATCAATGCGAGCAACTATTCCACCGCCCCATGCACCTATGTAAAAATCGCTAAACGCTGTTTATTATGGACGATACAATTATTCTTTTGGGTTTACAATATCTCGCCAACCGAGATCGCCACGGCTGAGTCCGTGAATCAAAACTTCTGCTGTGGCTACATTTGATGCAAATGGAATGTTATGTTGATCGCAAAGTCTTGCAATATCTGTTACGCTTCCACGATATTCTTCAATGAGCTGTGGATCACAGAAATACAACACCATGTCAATCTCGTTATATGCGATGCGTGAACCAATTTGCTGGTCTCCGCCTTGACTACACGACATATATAGTGTGACGGGAAGTCCGGTCGCTTCTGCTACGAGACGACCTGTTGTGTTTGTGGCACAAATAGAATGTCCTGCAAGAATGCCACAGTAAGCTATGCAAAACTGTACCATTAACTCTTTTCTTCTATCATGCGCAAGAAGGGCTATATTCAAAACCAATTCCTCCTTATTCGTTTTAAAAGGGATTTATATGAGAAAATCCACTCATTTACATTGCTGGAGAGGGATTTCACTTTCTGTAAGACGTCGTGCCGCATCCAACAAATCATAAGCTGAACGTCTTTTTTTATATAAAACCAACGGTGTATGAGCACTTAGCGCTAGGAAAACGTTATTATCTTCTAACGCAATCCCAAGCAGCTGCACTCCTACTGTGTCAATCATATCGTCAATGTTGGTTTTTATTTTTCTGAGATTCTTAGGTAGAACTCTGTTCACAATCAATCTCAGATTTGTAATGCCCATTTCACGAATCCTGCCTGCTGTAATATTCGCATCTCTGAGAGAAGCAATATCACCTGTTGATACGATAATAGACATATCTACATTGCTATGAGCAAGGTTGAACCCTGTGCCAAGCCCTGCCGGAACGTCAATAAGGCAATAATCGAAGTTTTCTCTAATTTCATCAAACATTTTCACTATTGCCGAAACGTCAACATCCTTTGGGATACTTGTAGACGGCGCTGCCAAAAAGTAAAGATTTGGTATTTTCGGCGATTCAGTACAAGCATCCATAATATCCAAGCTGCCACTTATAACATCCATTACGTCCATTACTGTAAAATCGCTCATTGCAAGTGAAAGGTCTAAGTTTCGTAATTCTGCGTCAAAATCAATAGCAAGGGTTTTATACCCCAGCACAGCAAGACATGAAGAAAGTGCGGCTGTAACTGTTGTTTTGCCAGTGCCACCTTTTCCGGACGCTACCGCAATAACTTTACCCATTTCTTGCCCCCTGTTAATTTTTATCCATTACTACCATTGTATACAATTTCGCCCTCATTTACAATTGTTTTTTATAATAAGCTGTAAATTAATCTAAATTAACTGTAATCAATCATTTCTACACCACTCATCTTTAGTTTTCTCATAATGCTCATCCAATTCGCTTCTATATAGCTCAAGTGCAAATTGCATAAACTCTACACCAACACCAAAATGTTCGGCTAAATCATATACTGAATTCCAAGGACTAGCAACTGCTTCCAGTAACTTGTCAAGTGGTATTAACACATATACTGCATGTTCATTTGCTCTTCTCTCAGCCTTTATCCTGTCGAGATATGGGGTGTATTTACTATAAAAGCTCCCGGTAGCACAATGACCATATTCATGTGCAATCGCAATTTTTTCAGCGGCTTGTGTTTTAAACTCATTATGGTCAATTGCAATGCAAGGCGTGTCGTTCTCGTCCATTATCAAAAAGCACTTTCCTTTTGGTAGCCGTCTGTAATCTACTTCAATGCCGGAATCTTCAACCAGCATATACATTTCTTCAAGTGTCTTCATCTTTCTTCTTTAGCCTTGCTCTATACAGGGCATACTCCTTTATTTCATCAAATATTTCATCAGATATTTCTTCTGTAGCTTCACCGTTTGTTAATGCAAACATTATATCTCTGTTTGATATTTCATCTTTATTGGTCGGCAAATCAGGCAATCCTATTAGATATGCAACACTGGTATCTAACGCATCCGCAAATGCTTCTGCTTTACTCTGAGATACATCATTTATTCCTGATTCTATCTTTGCAATAGTTGATCTATCCTTATATCCCATTATTTCCGCTAAATCATCTTGTGACATCCTAAGTTCAATACGTCTTTTCTTTATGTAATCGCCAATTTGCGACATTGCAATCATCCCTCTCTGAGTTTAGATAATTACGATTATACATCAAGCGTGACAGAAAGTCAACGTTCGCATAATTTCGCATAAAGTATGTTGACTTTTCGTCACCTATGCTGTATAGTGATTATTAGTCACTGCAAGTTGGAGATTTTTACTAATTTTTAATGCTCATAATAATCCCTCCTTCAGAGTGCCGTAATCTACTGCAACCAATATGTTTATAATCGTAATAAATTGACCTGCTAAACACTCATATTACTATTATACAATATCAGGTGTCCAATAAAACGGACTCATCATTATATTTTCAATTTTTTTGCAAGTGTTCGTGACTTTATATCACTAAGAAAGGAGGCACACCATGCAAGACATTAAAAACTCTGACGGCAGGCTCGTTGCAAAGCTAGATGAGCAGTTGGATATAATCATAATCCGCCACAAGGGCTATCAGACGAAAATCATACGCAAACCAAACGGTTCATACGAAATAGTTAATACAAAACCCGCAACATAGTTCGAACACACACTTATACTCGCGAGTATAAGTAAATAATCCGTGAGACCGCAGGGACGGCAGTGCGGAGGAGTCCAGAAATGGAATCCTCGACTGCCGTCTTTTTTGTTTAGCACAACATGGCTTCCGAGGATTCCGCAACCTAGAAAGGAACGGAAGCTGTGAACATGAATTATTTACCACAACCCAGAGCACCCCCTTCGTTAATTTTTGAAATAACCATAAATCAAAAATTAATGGAGGAAAAATAAATGCACAATGTAGATATAACAAAATTGTCACGCAGACGGCTAGTGAAACATTTTGAACAGGAGCGGCAGGAGTG
>WQWL01000130.1 GCA_009785345.1 Oscillospiraceae bacterium | reverse complement strand
GAGTATATATTTTACTCGGCGAGGCGAGAGGAGGGCGAATACCCATTGGTATTTAACCGACGATTAACGAAGCAGAGTGAAAAATATACCAGCGATATATGCAAAATTTAGGCTTTACAGAACACTAAGAGCTAGTATTAATGTTAAACACAGGTAAAAAGCTCTAATATAATTAGAAAGGTCACATAAGTATGAAGTTTGACGCAAAGTTACAAAAATTGAGAAAAGAAAAAGGACTGTCTCAGGAAGCATTAGCAGAAATGCTTGATGTTTCGCGACAGGCGATTTCAAAGTGGGAAAGTGGTCAGTCTTATCCTGAAATGGAAAAATTATTAGTTCTAACTGACATATTTGGAGTTACCCTTGACAGTCTTGTTAAGGACGGAGAGTTGAAAGATGATAGTGATAACACAGTCTCTGCTCCGTTTTGGATGACAAGGGGGAGCTTCTTTGAGTACAAAAGTAAAAAAATGATGTTCGGGATGCCCCTTGTGCATGTTAATGTCGGATGGGGAGCTAAGAGAGCAAAAGGTGTGCTGGCTATTGGAAATATTGCAACCGGAATATTATCGATAGGATTATTATCACGAGGTATTCTTGCAATCGGTCTTTTGAGCCTTGGTGTTGTCGGAATCGGATGCTTATCTTTGGCACTGTTGCTTTCAATCGGCTCTATTGCAGTCGGAACATTTGCAATTGGTGCTATAGCAATTGGTGTTTTCGCTTTGGGAGCTTTATCAATCGGTATGTTTACAACAGGAGCCTTGTCCATCGCGTCACATGTTGCAGTTGGTGATAATGCCATTGGTCACATTGCAGTAGGACGAGTTACCAATGGTGTTAGAGAGTTCATTGATACCACGCCCGGAAATGTTAATTTATCAGCCATATGTGGATATGAAGTCAGAGAAGCAATCCATGAGGAGTTTCCCGGTATGTGGCGGTGGATTTCGAACATGATGACCACATTTTTGGGATAGTAAGTCAAACTCACCTGATTCAAATGACAGCGAATCGGAATATAAAGCAAAAGGAATGATTGTTATTAAAAAGCACATTATATTTGACATGGATGGAACCCTGTCAGATACAGCAGTAGCCACCTATGCAGCGGTCCGTGCGGCAAAAGAAAAACACGGGCTGCCTGAGGTTACCATTAACGACGTTCATACCGCAATGGGTTTAGCCGGACTGGAATTTTTCAGATGTATGTATTCGGAAGTTTCGGATGAAAAATTAATCAATGCCGGACGCGATATTGATGATGTTGAAAATGAGAAAATCATTGAGATGGGTAAAAATATACTGTTTCATGGAGTTACTAAAATGTTAGAGAAACTTTTTGAGAATGGTTATATTTTGTATATTGCAAGTACCGGAAGCGAGAAGCATGTAAAAACGGTCTTACAATCGACTGACATTATGAAATATTTCAAAAGCATTTCATATGGAAGACCCGAGAAAATCTCAATGGTAAGAGAAATTATTGCTGACCGTAATCCAGATGAATTTGTGATGGTTGGTGATATGTTTAAGGATTCGGAAGCAGCACGTGGAAATAACATACTTGCATTAGGTGCCGAGTATGGTTACCTGGCGAAAGACAATCATCATCTTTTCGATTCGATACTAAAGAAGCCAATGGATATTTTTGATTATCTTTAGCGCAATACCGATTCCTGATAGAAATACTAAAAAGAGGCTGTTGCAAAATACAGAAAACCGAAAAACCCGTCATCCCGGGCTTGATCCGGGATCTATGACACAGCTTGATTCTATTAGATTGCGGCTTCCTGAATCAAGTTCAGGACAGGCTCCGGCCAGCAATGACGAATGCTCATTTCTGCGTTTTTTAGGGCTATTGCATTATTTTGATACAGCCTTTTTCTAATATGTCTATGCACTTTCAATCATTTACTAAACCGTGCCTTCACTCCTGATAGCAGGAAATCTTTTATCCCACCAGGATTTTGAATCTTTACAGTGGCATAGGCGATTTCAGGAGTGATACTTTTTGTGGAATAAACAAAATATCCCGGTGCCCAAACTGTCGGACTGTATTTCTCTTTTGCATGGTGCAAATCCTTAAAGCCATAGAATCTGTTGCACTTTTCATAAACAAATTCCAAAAACTTGGCAGTCATGTCGTCCTTGATACCCTCTTCATGAATATTTGCAAGTGGAGCAAGGCCCATACTACCAAACTCTGCGCCCTCATCTCTAAATACCATGAAACCATCAAATACCAGCTTTTCAGTCACACCTCCGGGAGCGTGAGGGACTCTGCGTGTAACATCAGCTAAGTATCCTTTCATATCACCATAGGGTAGGAAAACGTTAAAAGCAACGATTTTTCCATCATTATCGACTGCATAGAAATATCGTCTGTCGAGTGGATCTTCTAAACCTACTCCACCAACGGAAAAACCCAACTGTCCACTCTTTTTTCCTTCGAGCCACGCATCGGAAACAGCGTTAATCCCTTTTTCGATTTCTAAGTCTCGTTCATCGTTCGGCTTATATTCATGTGTTGTAACCTCTTTGTTTGCGTGATTTATAAGAGCACGCATTTTTTGCATTTTTCCACCAGCAAGTTGATATTCAGACAGTTTAAATATTGCTTCCTCACCTGATTTAACATGGTGATACCCGAGCATTTCGTACTCATTTAAAAATGCGTCTGTAGTTCCTAAAAAAATACATTGGTATGAGCAGTCAGCGCAAAATGCTTTAAATTCAGCTAAGAATTGGATAAAATCATCGGGAGCGCATATGGGGTCGCCACAGACTGTGATAACATTACCTACAACACCGTAAGCAATCACACCGTCAACTTCTTTGCCGAAGAATAATTTCTTGTCGTCTTCTAATGCAAGATAAGAACTTGCATTTTGTCCATATTTCAAAACAAGTTTGCGTGTTCGCACTTTTTCCTCCATGGATGCAACTATTCCAAAAGTTGCCGAACGAAGCACCAGTATAAAGCAGACAGCAACGCAGAACCATATCAATATAAATACAAACCAGTCATAAGCATTATATTCACCATATGCTCCAAATAGTATTGCCATGGTAGTGCTTAAACTCTGTACTAATGTTAATGGCTCGTTGGTGCTTTGACTAAATGTAATGCGACCGATTACAGTCACAGCAAATACAGCGATGATAGCCAAAACGGCAAAGACAATCGAATGTTTAATCGAAACCCTATCTGAAGGCCTTCTAAAGTCACCATAACAAAGCAATAGCATAATTAGTACATATGCTTGAGAAATAATTATTATCGTATTGATGAAATGGTGATGTAAAACGAAATGCAGAAATAAACTTGCCGAAAGCAAGATAATGCAAATCATCCATGCAAACCTCTTGCGCAAATAAAGATGCCATGAAAGAAATAGTAATGTTATTGAAATAACATGCTGTAGCAGCCGATTTATCTCGGCTGTATGAAAAATCATGTCGTGAAGTCTTGGCGAAGGAATGAATGATGCCGCAAATATGATGATTGCAACCAAAAACATAACAGCAACAGCACTGTTTGCCAAATAGTTCCTTGCTATACTTTTCTTCATGTCAATAACCTCTACCTTCAATATCTTATCCACATTTTATACGGGGATTAGTCATCCACGTCACGAGTGTCACCAACACGAGACACGAAATCTATATACAGACGCAGTAAGCAATTTCACAGGAGTATATCACATGCGACCATGAAAAGAGTGATTATTCTTTCATTATAAAATCAGTAATGATTCCGTAAATTTTATTTGTTTTAGAAATATAACTTGCATGCCCTTCGCCCCTAAGAAGCTTAAGCTCACTGCCGGGTATATTTTCTGCAATTTCAATAGTGTGTTCGTTTCTAATTACATCATGATGACCCGCAAGAACCAAAGTAGGTGTAATGATTGTGTTTAATTCCCCAATCGTTATATTAGGCTGTGTTAACATCATTTGAAGCTTGATACTACTCGTCAATAGGTAAGCAAGCTTAATGAATTCGAAAGGAATACGTCTTATACCATCAGGGTTGGTGTTTGCACCACTGACAATTAGTTTTTTCAACAAATGCGGATAGTGAATTGCAAGCAAAAGACCGACTATTCCACCATCGCTAAACCCGTAAAGGATTGGTTTTTCAATCTCTAAAATACGAATAAATTCCGCAATATCATGCATGTTTGACATGTAGTCAAGATACCTAACCTTACCACTTTTGCCATGATCACGACTATCGGGTGCATAGACGGTATAGTCTTCAGAAAGTTTTCTTTTCAACTTTCTGAAAAAATGATGATCTTGACCATTTCCATGCAACAACACAATAGGATCACCCTGACCGCTCACTTTATACCAAATATCGATATTATTAATGTGAATCATCATAGTAATGATTATTCCTTTCGAACATCTTGAATTTATTCAAACTAATGTGCACTCCTCTTACATGTATATATCGTTGCATTTTGCAGAAAATTTAACAAATGGGCACCTCCATATAAAGATATTGCAATTTACTGTAAATGGGATTAAAATGTCAGTATCTCAACTGAAAGAAATGCAAAGGCATGGTCGTTAAAATGTCTATCTACAAACTATTCAATCGTGGCTACAGAGACTACGTGCGCAGCGATGAAATGCTTCGGCAACTAAACGTTATAATACTATCTGCAGCGATAGGAACTTTTCTATTTACAGCCCATGGCGGCGTGGCATTTGCCGGATATGCATCTGCACTCGGTGCAGGCGAGTTAGCATTCGGACTATTGAATGCTCTCCCGGTATTGGCGGGGCTTTTACAATTATATGTTTCATATCTTGCGTCTAAAACCGGAAAATACAAAAGGTTATTTCTCATTGGAGGTGTGGTTCAAAGATTCTCCTGGATTGTAATTGCATTCATACCATTCATATTTCCTGTTGAAGAATCACGACTATTTGTTCTTGTTGTTATGGTGACATTGGCGGCAATGGGTGGCTCATTTGCAGTAATCTCGCACATGACGCTAATGAGCAGCGTTATACCGATTGAAATAAGAGGACGCTATGTAACAACACGACAAAGGGTTAGTACAGCAGCGGCTCTATTGTTTGGGCTAGTTATAGCACTTTTACTCGATAATGTTCCAGGCTTTCTAGGATACACAATTGTATTTGGGCTTGGCGGTATCGCAGGACTTATCGATATATTGATGTACATACGCGTGGACTTTTCCGGAATACCACATAAACCCGGAGGATTCTCGTTAAAAGAAGGCATACGAACTTGCTTTACAACAAAAAAAATGCGCAACTATCTAATATTTTGGACATTCTGGTGCTTTGCAATAAACCTCAACGGACCATTCTTTAATAAGTACGCAGTTGATGTTCTTCAACTATCGTATATAACAATAATAATATTTGGACAAATGGCTGCGCAAACAATAACATTTCTCATCGTTACACGGTGGGGCGTTTTTCTCGATCGATATGGCAGTGTGCCAATGATGTTAATATCATCGATAGGATCGACAACTATAGCATTGGTATGGCTTTTTGCGATGCCGGGTGTTTGGTGGCCATTGTTAGTGTTTAATATTCTTGGTGGAGTATTTTGGTGCGCAAACGACGCTTGTATGGTGAATATGCAACTATCTCATACGCCAGAAAAGGGACGTCCGACAGCACTAGCAATTTTTGCTGTATTTACATCCATAGCAACGGCAACAGGGTTAATTTTGGGTGGAGCACTATTCGAAATGTTCTCGCCAATCATGGCGAGCTTAGAGTGGACGATATTTGGAACAAATCTAGATCACTTTAAGGTAGTATTTTGTATAGGCATTGTCACGAGATATATAGTAATCGGGATATTTTTGCCGCGAGTTTGGAACGAAAAAGGAATGCATTATAGCGAGGCATATGCAAAGCTTCGCAGAGACATAAAATCACGTTTGAACTATCGTTTATCGCATTTACGAATTAATGCTAAACGCTGACAAAGTAGCAGTTGCTTTTTCGAAAATTGGAGATTGGAAAATTTGCTATACAATCGTATATATAGTATACTACATGCATCACTTTGAAACAGATTGAAACAGATGAAAGGATGAATGATAAAATGAAAATGGTACTTGCGGTCATCGACAAAGACGATGCACATGATGTCATATCAAATCTCTCAAAAGAAGGCTATAGCATAACGCGATTATCCACCACCGGCGGTTTTTTGCGCGCAGGTAACGTTACAATTCTTGTTGGTGTTGATGACGAAAAAACTCCGCATGTTATCGAAATCATTAAGGAATATTCGCAAAGTCGCAATCAGCAAATTCCGACAATCATTGGCAATGAAGCCAGCTATCTATCACCTATGCCTGTTGAAGTTTCAGTGGGTGGAGCAACAATATTCGTTATGAATGTTGAGCAGTTCGAAAAAATATGAGTGAAGAACGAGTACTTATAAAAAATGGAACTGTAATTAATGCAAGCGGCAGACAAGCAGCTGACGTTGCTATCTGTGGCGAAAAAATTGTATCCGTTGCACAAAATATCAATCCCGAAGCAAAGACTAAAGTTGTCGACGCATCGGGGTTACTTGTTCTGCCGGGCGCAATCGATGTACATACACACTTTGAGCTACCATTTGGTGACTTTTCATCAGCCGATGATTTCTATACAGGAACAAGAGCGGCTGCTAGTGGTGGTGTCACGACAATAATGGACTTTGTAACTCCCGAAAAAGGCGAGAGCCTAATCAATGCACTGGTAAAAAGAAAAGAGCAAGCATCTGAGAAGGTATGTATTGACTACAGCCTCCATATGGGAATTGTTGACGTAAATGCCGGTATAATCAACGAAATGAAAGCAGTTGTAGAAGCTGGAGTACCAAGCTTTAAAGTGTTTATGACATATGCATTCAGAGTGATCGATAAGGAGATTAGCAGAATACTATCTCGCGCAAAGGAGCTAGACGCCCTGATAATGGTACATGCAGAAGATCATGTGTCACTTGAAGCGTTGCGATCAAAATTTATATCAGAAGGAAAGACAGATGTCTGGCATCATTACCTGAGTCGCCCTGAAGATGTGGAAGCCAAAGCTGTAAGAGAAGTAGTAGAACTTGCTAAAGCCACCGGTGGAAAGCTATACATTGTTCATCTTGCTTGTGCAGAAGGATTGAAAGCAGTAGAAAAAGCACAACTTGAAGGATATCAAATATTTGCTGAAACATGCCCCCAATACTTGAACTTTACCAGAGATGTCTATAAGCGGGCAGATGGACGCAACTTTGTGTGCTCTCCGCCCATGAAAGGTCCGGAGAGTAAAGAAGCATTGTGGCGAAGCATTGAAAGTGAACCGTCCCACTGTCTTAGTGTCCCAAATGTCGGTATTAACACAGTGGCAACAGATCATTGCCCATTCCAAACATATGACAAAGACAGAGGAAGGAACGACTTTACGAAGATCCCTAACGGAGTGATGGGTGTAGAAAATGTCTATCCATACATGCTGAGCGAAGCGAACAAAGGACGAATATCATTTGAACGAGCAGTAGAACTATGCTCAACAAATCCGGCGAAAATATTCGGTTGCTTAAGCACCAAAGGGTCAATTGAAGTCAACAAAGATGCCGATATAGTCCTATACGACCCTACGAAAGACTTCACAATCTCACAGGAGAACATGCATTCGAATATAGACTATACTATCTGGGAAGGCGTAAAACTAAAAGGCTACCCTGTGCAAACATACAGCAGGGGAGCCCTGATATACAAAGATGGCGAGTTCGTGGGTGATGCGGGACATGGAAGATTCATAGAGTGCACTCTACATTCAAATGTAGAAAAATCGCCATTTTAAGGCTTGAAATGTGTATTGAACAGCTCCTATAATTATGATACGCTATATACTATGGATAAAGGGTGAGGCGGT
>WQWL01000129.1 GCA_009785345.1 Oscillospiraceae bacterium | reverse complement strand
ACAGCTTGGATACCTGGCAGGAATAGAAGCAGGTATTACAGACACAGTAATAGGTTTTGCAGTTCAAAATGATACATGGGATATAATATCAGGCGACTTTGCCGGACCATTTTCTAGAGTTGTGCAATATGTGCTAACCGCATCTATCGGTACCGATCAGAAGGTACCTTGTGGCGAAGTACCCGGTGGTTTTAGAGATCCCGATGATAATCTATTCATCTCGAATCCTGATTATCCCGAAATCAGCGACAACCCATGGATAGGTCCAATGGTACCTTGTGATAGATATCCTGATGGCTGGAGATGCCCTGATGATGAACTATTCATCTCGAATCCTGACTATCCGAACAACAGCGATGACCCATGGATTAATACAAACACGGTTATCTGGGGCGATATAACAGGTAACGGTACAGCCGGTCAACTTGATGACCTTATGCTACTACTTGCACATGTTGTAGACCCAACAAATACTGTTGTTGCAAACCAACTTAACCGTCCTGCAGTCTATGTTCTAGGAATTATTGGTAGAGTAGGCACTTTGGAACTGACACACTTATTAGCATACACAGTAAATCCAGGTTCAGTTGTACTCGGACCACAAGTATAGCCATACCACCAGGGATTAGTATAACGATAATGCGACAAGGTAAGCTTAAGATACTAGGCTTGCCTTGTGCAGTATCAAGGCAAAATTAAGAAATTAAATGAAAGGGAAGAATTAGTCAATATGAAACTAAAGAGCAAGACAAACAAAAAAAGAGCAATCAGTCTAATAATGACAATTGCATTACTTCTAAGCCTACTTGGCACCATAGTTTCTGCGTTTGAGCAAGACTATGAGGAAGTAGCCAATTTTGATGAAGTGTATGTAGCCAATGTAGATGATGCAGAAGAAAGCAACTTTGAAGATACACAGGGGAGCGAACCGGAGTACGATGAATCGTATATTGAAGATACCGAACGATGCGATACTGACTATGATGCGAATGATGAAGAAAATGACGGACCATACATAGAAGCTTCATATACATACGATGCATTTGAGGAATTCAGAGCTATAGAGGAATACTACTCTGTAGCTGAAGTTTCAGCTACAGATATCCATCTGCAATTAGGAACAGCATCAGGCGCACCCGGTGGAACTATACTTCTACCGATTGATGTGATGCGAAACGTACAAGGCGTGGGCGCAATAGTATACTATGTAGAATTTGACGCAACACGCTTGGAGCTTATAAGTGTAATTGCAGGTGATGTGCTCAACATACCAATGGGACCACCACTTGGTAACAATCCACTTCGTATAGTATCTATAGATCTATCCGGTGCAGGTGCAGCAGCGGGAGTTACAGGTACTTTAGCAACAGTAGAATTTCGTATTCGAGATAATGCACCATCTGGTGAAACAACAGTTGGACTAAGAACCAATGAAGCATCCGGTTCTATAAACAATCTTGGAGAAAGAACACATTCAGCTACCGGTGGTTCTGTGATAGTTACAGATAGTATTGAACCGGAATTCCAAAGATTTGAAGTAAGATATGAACCAAATTATGGACATACGACTTTCCCACAAAGCCAACCCGCGTCGAACACTATTAGCACAGTTCCGGCGATTGCAAACCATTATGTTGGCTTAAGCGTTACTGTAGCTCCTCCACTAACAACAACATCGACCACTCAAGTGCAGGAAGATGGCACGTATCTATCAGGTATATGGACATTTACCGGTTGGACAACAACGGATGCAATAGTAACAGGCAATGCATTCACCATGCCTGCTAACGAAGTAGTATTTACAGGTGATTGGACATTTACAGCTACAGTTACAGAAAATGAGCCTGATGATGGTGTAAGACTACGTGAGATCAACATCACCTATTCATTGTTGAATGATGGCAACATGGTCAATGTAGGCACACGTCAATACACACACCCCGAAGGCTACAGATTTAACTTTTCAAACGTACTAGACAGAAATACGCTACCCGGTGAAAACGTCTATGTCTTTGAAGGTTGGAGAGTTTTTGTAGGTGGAATATACAGCCCGAATTACTTGGCGGATTTGAATGTAAACAATCTGCGCGGAACATTTACAGTACCACATGTGAATGTTGACCTATATGAAAGCTTTACGACATTCACCAACTTGAATGAAACAGTTGGAGCGCAAATTACTCTACATGCTGTATGGTCTTTGTACGAAGCTGATGACAACTGTGGAGTAGAATGTGACTGTTGTGACTGTGACAATGGAGTAGCATGCGACTGTGATAGAGATTGCGATTGTGACAACGCAGCAGGTACTGGTGGCGGAGCTAGTGGAGCCGGTGGAGACAGTAAGAGACTTCCACAAACTAACGTTGAAAGCAACGTGCAACTATTTGCAGGACTATTACTACTGGTACTAATGATAGGAACAGCCGTAATAATCGAACTAAATAGTAGACGCAATCAGAAAAATAATTAAAAAAAGCATTGAGAACAAGCAAGCACTCCCCAATATCAATGTTAATAGGGCTGACGTACAAAAAAAGTAGCGTCAGCCCTATTCTGCATTATATCAATGATTTTTGTTATTTAACTCTCGAAGTTGTATTTGAAGCGTTGCAATTTCAGCATCCTTCTCAGCAACTACACCTTCCCAAAGTTTACGCTCATTTTGTCGTGCATTATGCAACGCCTGTGCTTCATCGTGACTGGCTTTTGTACGCAAGCGTTCAAGCTCGCGCAATTCAGCCGAAGTCATTACACGTTGATATGCTTTTATCGCTTCACTCATAACGGGTACCTCCAACGCATCAATTTTGACAAGTTCTTCTTCAGTCTTTGCACTAAATAATTTTAACCATAATTCTAAGATATTATTTGTGTCAATCGATTCCGGTAATTTGGGAAGTTCATAATAATGCACGATTAAAACACATCCAAAAGGGTAATAAAAAAGCATACTCTATAAGGGATGACATATTTCAACACAAAATCAACCGACAACATATAGTGAACATAAGACCATATATAGAGGGTGAACGACCGCGAAACCTCAAAGTCACCCCCAAAAACCACCCAAAAACAGCACAACACAGAGACAACCTCTCAGATTTTAGCAAAAGTTTTGACAATCGCTATTGTTGTCTGAGTGGCCTTTGGACTCTTGAGGATAGTAGCAAGCATGCATAGGCCTTTTTCTGTGAATGCTCGTGGCTTGTATTTAGTATGTTGACCTCTACCGGATTCGTTTAAGGTCGAAAATTTCGACCTTAGAGATTTCCGACTGCCGACAATGTAGAAAACCAGGTGCTTACTAGACAAAGCAAGAAAAATTGATGATTTTTATATTGACAATTGAATATTGCTCATGTTAAGGTGTAAGCAATCGAGTGGCTTCTTGCTAGGATGGCTGCTCCCCATATCGATTTTAAGTCGACGGAAGCGCCATGCCTTAACAATTAGGTTATGGTGCTTCTACCTATTGAGGTAGAAATGAGATATGAACTGAACATCAGACAAAACCCAGAGAATAATCATAATGATTTCAATTACTATCATGCTCCTCCTTTCAGAGAAGCAACCCAGCACAAAATGTACCAGCCACCGATTGCTATCAATAAAATACTATAAATAACGCATATAAAACACATCCAAAAGGGTAAATTCAAATACAATCGACACAGCACAGAGACAAAAACTCTGTGCTATTTTCAACTGGTAACAATTTGTTGCCAGTTGAGTGCTTTAATGCTTCGAGTCGGTGAAAATTTTTCACCAGTTCTCTTTTATCTTCATTTTCTAAAGAAAGAAAATACCCATCCGGAAACTTATTTTCTACAATGCTTACCGCAGGAGCGGTTGTCCAGTGCAAGCAACGTAAGGATTACCGCTGCATAAAAGGCTCAAATCATCCGGCCCGCGGGGCCACCTTCTTTTCTAAAGAAGGCAAGGAACGATACATCCAACCCTTGCCCTCTTTAGAAAGAGAGTGCCGTCCGCAGAGGTTGGGTGATTTGATAATGCGCCCCCAACCACAAAAAAACAAAAAACAAAAACTTGCAATTCGGCGCAGAAAATGCACATTTGGGGGAGCGTGTCATATATGAAAAGAAAATCTGTGTATACTCCGAGACAAACTAATTGTGTTAGGAGGGCACGGAATTGTTTTTGAAAGAAGATACTTCGTAATTCAAATCATTTTTTCGACATCTAAAGTCGAAAAAATCAAGTTTCAGAGTGAGATTACACTCATCTGAAATATTCCAACTAGAGAGACGAAAATCCTAAACTCAAAACCCCCACCTCTATGCGAAGCATAAGTGGCGGGATATATAAAAGAAAGGGAGAACCAAACTAATATGAAAGCAAGAATAACTAAGACAAACAAAAAAAGACTAATCAGCCTGATAATGACAATCAGTTTATTGCTAAGTCTATTTGCTATGGTCGCAACAGCACTTGATGAAGACTATAGCGGAGCAGATACTTTTGGCGATGTGTATGTAGCAAACACAGATGATGCTTCTGATACAGGGTCAAGTGAACCAGAATACAATGCATCACCTGTGGAAGAAGCAGAAGTGGTAGAACCCGAATACGAGGCAACACCGGAAGAAGATACAGAAATAAATGAAGAAGTGCATACAGAAGACGAAGCGTACACAGAATCGTATACATATTATGTATACGACGAAGAAGACGAATACGCAGAACATGACAGTATCACAATTCTCGTAGTCGAAAGACTAGACGGCGATGTAGACGTAACTGTATTACCTTACGGAACAGATCATGCTTACAACGTAGAAGAAGATGAAGATGGCAACTTAGAAGTAGTCATCACATTCCCACCAACAACAGAAGGCGACATTGAAGACGAAAACGTAAGAGTTCCATCTGATTGGGACTTTGATATTGAATCTGATGTATGTGGTTATACGACAGTTACTGTATTAGCGTTTGTGCCATTGAGCGATACGTTTACTGCAACTCCTGACTTTTCCTGGGAGAATCTTCGCACCATGATTAGTGATTTGAGTGGTCCAGATACAATTATTCTACCATATGATATTACTTCGACAGGTGCTTTTATTACAGTTCCAACAGGTCGAGTTGTGACTATTACTGGTGATGCTACACTTTATCGCTCGAGTGAAGGCAGACACTTCGCAGTACAGGGTGGCGAGTTAACATTGGCGGGCAATATTGCGTTGACTCGCACGGTCGATGTTGTAGGATACACTGGTGGTGTTGCTGTTTCAGGAGTAGGAATTTTAACATTAAATGGTGCAACAATTATCGGAAATAAAGCAAACAATGGTGCAGGTGTCAACCTTAATGGTGGTGGCACATTTATATTGAATGATGGTTTGATTTACGGTAATACTGGAAATAATGGCGGCGGTGTTAGAGCGACCGGGTCTGCTGCTAATATAATAATTAGTGGAGGTACAATTGCTTCAAACTTCTCTACAAATAGTGGAGGAGGTATTATGGTATTAAACGGAGCCGGACTAACAATTACTGCTGGCTATATTATTAATAATCAAGCTGCTGTACATGGTGGTGCGATTCACATACAAGATAATGCTGCAAATAACAATTTTGGAACTAGCTACATGACATCATACCCACTATATATTAGGGGTTCATCTGTAACAATTACCGGAAATACAACCAGACTTTCGTATAGACAATCTCCCCCACCTGGTCCGCCTGGAGTTCCATCTAGACCTGAATCATCACCTCCGCCCAATGTTTCTGGACAAATATCATTTTCACATATTAACCTCACAAGTGCTATGCATGCTAATACACAACGCACTAATCAAGTTTTAGACTTTACTGATGTGAACATAGAAGGTGTGGTACAACAAATCGTAGGTAGCCCCATAACGGGAGCTTCTGGAAGAATAACATTTCATCCTGATGGTCGCTATATAGAGCATTACCTACCAAATGGTGGAGGGCTAGGCATTGCTGGACTTGTAAGTTCAAACAGAAATGATTGCCCCAATTCACCTATAGTACTTCAATCATTTAGACCATATCGCTTTGACGAAAACGGGAATTTAGTTTCACAACCTTTATATCTTACTATGACCTCTGGGGATACAGTACGCTTTCCGCTAAACGGGATTGCTGAAGTAAGACCCGATGGCTCATTTAGAATCGAATTACCTGAAGGCGGTAGATCAGTACTAGGACCTAACGGTTATACCATAACAACACCAGAAGGGGGTAATTATATAAAACTGCCCTGTGGAACTGAAGTTTACGTACCTGCAGGTGGAACAGTAGAATACACACCACCCGGCAACTGGCGTCTCTACGACGCAGACGGCTATCTTATTGACGGCTCTGACTTTGTTTCTTCTGAAGAACCGGGTCATCCGTGGACGCCTAATACTACAGGTAGTATAGTGCGCGGTATCCTCATAAACATCTGGGGAGAAACTAATCTAAGCCAAGGTCAAGGATTACTACGTGCAAACGGTGTAACCGGTGTTGAAATCCCACAAGTTTTGTTTGATATAGTAGAAGCAGATGTACCGGGCTGGACAGCTTGGTTTATGCAACATCGCGTTTGGGGACCAGCATTGCCAGTTTCACAGGTAGTAACTCCCATGAGTGCAGCAGTAGCACTTACACAAAACAGCTTGGACTGGAACCACACCAACCGCCTTATAGACTTAGATCATTTCTTTAGTTATCTAGAAGCTATTATCAATCGTGCAGTATATCGATTTGAAGTTACAGGACAGCTTGGATACCTAGCGGGAATAGAGCAAGGCATCGTAGATGTCGTAATAGGATTTGCAGTTGAATCTCGTAATTGGGGTCAAATAACAGGCGATCTAGCCGGACCGTTTTCCAGAATATTACAATATGTTCTAGCCCCTGTCGAGCATGAGGTAACGTTTTTGCTTAACGATGGCACAACTGTAGTTCATGCCACAGTAACGGTAGTTTATGGCAGCACAGTAACCCCACCTGCAATACCAACAAGAGCAGATCATGCATTTCGTAATTGGTACACAAATGCGGCAGCAACAACAGCCTTTAGTTTCGGCACACCAATAACATCAGACGTAACATTACACGCAGGTTGGACAACAGGTGAGTCACCAGAACCATTACAACAAGTATTCTTCTGGCTTAATGATGGAAGTGATAACTTACACTATGTAGCACATGTAGTAAGCGGCAACACTGTAACACCACCATCAGTCCCGTCAAGAACAGACCATACATTCCGCGGCTGGTACACAACATCAGCAACGGCCACAACGTTCAACTTTTCAACAGTAGTCAATAACACAGTTAATGTATATGCAGGTTGGACAGATGGTGAGCCAACAGGTCCTATACAACAAGTATTCTTCTGGCTCAACGATGGAAGTGGCAACTTACATCATGTAGCGCATGTAGCAGGCGGTAGCACAGTAAGTGCACCTGCGGTACCAACACGAGATGGTTTTTGGGCATTCCGCAACTGGTACACAAGTGCAGCAGCGACCACAACGTTCAACTTTGCAACAGCAATTAATAACACAATTAATGTATATGCAGGTTGGGAAATTTTAGAGCCGGGTGCTCCGTGGACGCCTAATACTGCACGAACCATAGTTCGCGGTGTCCTCATAAACATCTGGGGAGAAACCAACCTGAGTGATGGTCCGGGGTTACTACGTGCAAACAATGTAATCGGTGTTGAAATCCCACAAGTTTTGATTGACATAGTAGACACCGAAGGTTGGGAAGCTTGGTTTATGGAGCATCGCGTTTGGGGACCGGGCGTGCAAGCTTCTCAATTAGCAACTCCCATGAATGCAGCAGTAGCATTTTCAGCAAGTAACTTGGAGTGGAACCACCCTAATCGTGTTACAGATTTAGATCACTTCTTTAGTTATCTTGAGGCTATCATCAATCGAGCAGTATATCGATTTGAAGCTACAGGACAGCTTGGATACCTGGCAGGAATAGAAGCAGGTATTACAGACACAGTAATAGGTTTTGCAGTT
>WQWL01000128.1 GCA_009785345.1 Oscillospiraceae bacterium | reverse complement strand
TATATTTTTACAAGACAAGGCGTGAGGAGGGCGAATACCCATCGGTATTTAACTGACGAACAACGCAGTATTGTGAAAATATACACGGAAATATGCAACTTTTGGGTGACACAGACCACTAGAGACTTTCTTTTATTTTAATCTCGATTTCTGTATAATTAAACTCATTTTCCGGAGATGTTCCCAGACTTAAATAATTTAATAATATGTCGAGTGGGAGTGTTCCTTGTAGCTTTGGTTGTTGTGCGATTGTAACAGTTACTATTCCATCGTCTAAAAGTTGGCATATTGGATTTGTGGCATCATAGCTGATGATCTTTAATTTTCCGGCGAGTCCCAGCTCACTTACAGCTTGGCATGCTCCTCTAACACCGGCAGCTGTGAGATATAGTGCGTTGATCTCCGGATATTTAGTCAACATATCGTATGTTGCTGTATAACTTTCATCATCATTATCGTTATTAATTTTAATTTCAATTATATTAAGTTCCGGATAGTGGATTTTAGAGCAATCTGAAAAGCCTGCAATCCTCTCAGAATTACAAAGTACTTGTGGTGATCCGGAAATGATGCCAATGTTTGCTACACCTGCAGTAATTAAATTCATTAGTCCGGCAGCTGTTTCTCCATTTTTATAGTAATTGCTTCCCACGTATGCAATTCTTCCACAATCTGGGATATCAGAGTTTGATGTGACAACAGGAATTCCGGATTTTGTTAATTCTCGTATTTTATCAGCAATCATTGGATGATTGATAGGCGTTATGACAAGTCCATTTATTCCCAAGTCAACTAGTTCGCTTATTGATTCAACTTGTTTATCAGGCTCATTTACATCCGATTCACGTATTTCAACTGTGACCCCAAATTCAGATAGTTCAGCAGCACGACATTCGATACCGGAGATAACGTCCGCGAAGTATGAATTTTCGTGCAGCACATCAAAAATGATAAAACCGAATTTAAGCTTCTTCTTACGTACTGCGAGATTTTTGCCGGCTACATTTGGTGAGTAATTCAAGGATTCAATTATTTCTCTAATGTTTCTCTCAGTCTCAGTATTGACAGAACCTCTGTTATTTATTACACGATCTACAGTCCCTCGCGAGACACCTGCGAGTCTTGCTATTTCTTTCATTGTTGACATATATATAACCATTCCCAATTATATGTAATGTTTATAACTATACAACAGATAACACACTCTGTAAAGAGCTTGACACATACACATGTAATTTTTGTTTGCATTTAAACCACTCAAGGGATATAATGAGCAACACATTTGAAAGGAATGGTCATAATTATCATGAAGCTTAAAAAACTAATTTCGATAACTCTCTGTGCTGTTATGCTCACTATAATGTTAGTTGGATGTAGTGATTCTGACTATGAAGCGGATGTTCCTGAAGACGACGGTAATGCGGTCTTGACAGATACTAATCCGGATACTGATCCGGATGTTGATGATACCCACGGTATGCAGCTGCCTGTCAGCATCGACTTTGAGGCTGCCTTTGCTGCATTTGAACCTGATACCGTTATGGTGAGGGCAGGTGACCTTACAGTAGTATGGGCGGAACTATACGTTTTCCTTTTCAATGCTGTAAACGAGCTTTTAGGCAGTTTCGATATGGGTGCTGACTGGTCTGATGTTCTGGTCGAAGATTTAACATTGGCCGATGTGACTTTAGGGCGTGCAGTCGAAGAGGCGGTACAATACTTGATCTTTGAGTATGGCTCATATGTCACTGGTGTGACACTCAGTGCTGAGGATTTAAGTATGCTTTCAGCGGAAGTTGACAATCTCGTAGAAATGTACGGAGACAGAGAAGAGTTGAGTGCAGTGCTCCGGGCATTTGGCGGATTTTATAGTATCGAGTTGTTTGAATCGATGATAAGAAAACAGCATCTGTTGGACGTTCTTATGAGAGAGCTTTATGGAATGGAAGCTGAACTGTTCCCAGATGAGAGTACTACTATGTTCGCAGAACGAGAAGGATTTATGATGGCAAAACATATTCTGCGTTTAAGGGACGAGGTTGGCGAAGGCACAGCGCTAGGTGAGAGCGAGGCTATATTAGAGCAGCTCAATGCTTATGATGGCGATGATATTATTGCGTATTTTGACGCATTGATGCATATACACAGCGAAGACACCGGTATATTTAACTATCCACACGGGTATTTATTCCAATTCCCGGACATGGTGGTTCCATTTTCGCAGGCAAGTGCGGGGCTTCAAGTTGGTCAGTTCAGTGACATTGTTGTAACTGACTTTGGCTATCACATAATACTTAGAATACCTATCAACTATGATATAATCCCAATCGGGCAAGAAAATTTAGGTCAACTTTTTACCTTACGTCAACTTGCTGCAAGCGAGGATCTCAACTCGGTTCTGCAAGGATGGCGCGATGAACTCATTATCGAATTCACACCCGAATTCGAATCAATATACATAGCAGATATTTTTGAGCTTATTCATAATTAATACTAAGCACTAATATAGTGTCGCCGAAAGAGGAGCTGGGTTAGCAAGCTTTCTTGGTGTTTATCAGCCAAAGGTGCCAAAAAGGCTACAAAAATAAGTATTGACGAGCATTAGCCTACGGAAAATTATTGTTTTTCGTAGGCTAATACTATATTATAGAAAATGGGAGTGAGCGATATGAGGATGGCAATTTGTGAAGATGAAATTTTTTGGAAAATAGGGTAGTACGACCGGAAATCAAAATTTCGACTGTTGTTAATTCACACCCAATAATTGTCACGTGCTTTTTTGTCGGCATCATTCTCATTTTACTTTCCATCAGCAAGTTTTTTATCCTTGAATCGATAATTCGATCTATTCATATCCGATCCTTTTGATGCAAATAGTGTGCTAATTGGCGTGAATTGCAGAAAATCACCGCTTGCCGCTAAAGCAAGTGCAAATTACGCCAAAACAAACATTGAAGGCTTGAGTTATGTAGACTATAAGCAAAATTGAAGACAATCTGCACCTCCTCCTAACGTGCTTTGTAGTTGCTTTCCTTCAAGCTAAGTTTAACACAGACTTTTGGGGACACATCCCGTTTTAATTACTATTTGTGCCTTGAGCACAGCGAAAGGAATGGATTTTAATATGAAAAAACTTACAATCCTTATAATAGCGGTACTTGCCACGATTATCCTATTAATCGGTTGCAGTGTGCGTAGCCATGAGCAGGGTTATGCTGACTATGAACAGTATATGGCAGACAGTATTGGATTACTTGGCGCAGCCCGTCACTATGATGTTCAATCTTTCCGCCTTGAGATTGATGTTGACTTTAGGCAAATTTACCTTTTTATACATCAAGAGCAACTCTATACCTTTCTGCTTGAAGTAGATGAGGACACATTAAACTCATATATTCATTTATTCCGTATGGATGCAGACGGGTCTAATTTACAGGAAATTTACCGCACTCTCTTAGATGAAAATGTAGATTTTTTCAATATTCTCGGATTCGAGAAACACGATGATGATTATATTTCTCTGGTTTCAACAGACAGTGTGATACTCCCGCCATACACAAGAGAAGATGTCTTTGATGGTTTATGGTATTTTGACATTGTCTATACTTATGTCTATCGCAGAATTTCACCTTATGGCGAAGTTGTGACTGAATTTGGAATTGAAAGCCTCAATAGTGAGGAGCGACAAATTACAATTTCCGATATAGCTTTTGATTTGAATGGGAATGTTGCGGCATCAGTTAGCTGGCTTCCTGCTGATATTGATATTTCAAACGTGAGAGGGATGATTCCGGAGGGTGTCGGAGGTTGGTCCTTTTTCTTATTTGATAATGGTCTGACAGGAGATTTTCACGAGGTGGAAGACCTGACGTTTTCAATGGGGCAATTCAATCGAACAAGTAACGGACAGATTATTATGCCAAGCGTTGGACTGTCTCACAATGCAGAGCCGATTATGTATTATGAAGTAGATTTTGAAAATATCGCCATAATAGATGGTTCAGTAGTTGGTGCGGAAGCTCCCATCGACAGCATAAGTGGAGTTTTTCCTGCACCGCAAACAAGTGTGTTTGATTTTTATTTAACCGACAACGACCGTGATCTTGTTGGTTATCGCAAGTCTGATGGGAGCTTTATTCCACTGATTGACTTCTTGGAGCTTGGTGTACCATTAGACCATGGGATGCTAGACAGAAATAGCTTTTTACTGTGGGACGATGGACGAGAGTTTCACATCAGTTGCAGGAAGGTTTATGGGATCCACCCGGCAGTTTGCTCAGAGATGAACAGCTTCTTTTGCCCTTTGCCGATATCAGCAACCTAATGCATTTTCGCCATATGCAGGCGAGACTTGGTGGTATCACTGCATTTGGTTTCCCTTCAAATGACGTACCTACACATGCTGTGCACAATGCAACAGGGACATCGTTAGGCATTCGCTCAAACAGTCCACATACAGAAGCAGCCTGGGAGTTTGTGCGACTTAGTTTATTGCCGAGTGCATCTCGTGGAGTCTCTTTTCCTTTGCGTATTGATTTGTTTGAGCAACTGATTTACGAGCAGTTAAGCCACACAGAGCTTGGTTATGCACATTTTAATGGTGTTACATTCGAGTTGCCAATAATGACAGAGTCGGATGCAGATTTATTGCGTGAGCTTATCTTAAATATCGGGCACACACTTATAATTGAGCACCCTGTTCAAAATATCGTGAATGAAGATGTTCCAGCTTTTTTTGCAGGAACTCGCTCTGCAGAAGATACAGCGCGAATTATCCAGTCCCGAGTGCAAAGACTTTTAGCAGAGAGGGGAAGGTAGATGCCGATATCGACACTGGAGTGCCAGGTATGAAATAAATCAAGTGTATCAAGCGATAAAGATCATAGTGCAACCATTGCGGTAACGACATACTAATTATCAGCGAGACAGCGCATTAGTTACAGAACGTGAGTTGTCAAGGGGAAAAATGATTTTTTGAAGTAGGGAACATTTAGCATATTTGATATTTCGAACTTGAACTTTGAGATAGCAGATTTGTTCTTGACTTTATTAGTTTTTTATTATACACTGGACAAAAGCTCGTTATTTCAAGCGAGGTGCGTACATGACATCGATAATTAGTTATAATAAATTATGGAAAGTCCTTATAGACAAGGGCATGAACAAGAAAGATTTGAAATTAGCGTCTGGAATTAGCACTACAGCCATTGCAAAACTTGGCAAAGGTGAAAATCTAAATACGGACACGCTGTTGAAAGTTTGCGATGTTCTGAATTGTGATATTTCAGATATTTGCGAAGTTGTCAGAATGAATGACGGTTTAGAGTAATATAATTTGCTGATGTTAAACTTGAGTTTGGCTAAATTCGTTGAGGTGAAGATATGCGATACAGTCAGATAAGACCTATTAGATATGCGGAATTTTGTGCGGGTATTGGTGGCTTTCGTATGGGAATTGCTACATCAAAGTATCGCTCTGTTTGTGTTTATAAAAATGAGATAGACGATAAATGCGAGAAAACATACTTCGATAATTTTGGCGAACTGTTTGATTCTAAGGATATATTTTCTGTTGATTCTCATACCTTGCCTAAGTTTGATGTTTTATGCTCTGGATTTCCATGTCAACCATTTTCAATAGCAGGTTCAAGGCAAGGGTTTTTAGACAATAGAGGTAAAATTATTTTTAAGCTCTTAGAGATTATTTCAGTTTGTTGTCCTCCTATTGTATTTTTGGAAAATGTGCCAAACCTGGCAAGACATGAACGAGGTGATACGCTTTCAAAGATAATCAAGGAACTTGAAAGAATGGAATATTCTGTCTTTACAAAAATAATTGATAGTTCGGAGTTTGGGTTACCACAAAGTCGCCCACGCCTTTATATTGTTGCATTTCGTAATAATGAATTCCCCAATGTAAATTTTTCTTTTCCATCGGGAAATTCAGTTCGCAAAACGGTAAGAGATATATTGAATCACGGAGATAATTCTATACCAATCTCAAAGAAATGGCATGAATATATTGATTTGTACACAAACAAAAAAAATATCGATGCTCTTTCATTTGCTCCACCAAAGACTCGGATAAAATTAGAACGAAAAGCTGTGGACTGCAATTTAGATGATTGTATTTTACAGATACGGTCAAGCGGAATCCGTGCTTATTCATTAGATGGACAATTTCCCACTTTTGCTGTTAGCAATAGTGGGGGAGGCGCAATGATACCTGTTTTAACAAAAGAACGCCGACATATAAACCTAACAGAGATGAAGCGATTGATGGGTTTCGGGGATGATTTCGTCTTTACAATAAATAGAACAGACAGCATAAAGCAATTAGCAAATGCTGTCTGTCCACCTGTAATCCATGAACTTTTTGATGATATAACCAAAGTTTTATTAGGCACATCCGAATTCAATGAGTTACCTGTGAAAAGCTATGCGGTCTGATATGTCCTCGCCAGTAGCCAAAACTATTCTTTCTCTTTCTGGATTTACAAGAGCACATTTAGCGGAGCAGCTAGACAGCGAACACACAAAGCACATTTGGCGTTTACTTTTATTGCAATAATGGCATAATGCTTGATAGTTTTGCACTGAATTATCTCCGCCTCGGTCGATAGGTATTCTGTGGTCAAATTCAACTCTAACGCGGTCTTTTGCAAAGGTATGTGATGACATCTCATTTCGCGGTTTCAATCTAGCACCGCAAATATTACAGCGGAATCCTTGAGTTTCTAAGATGTGTTGTTTATCGGCTTCATCAAGTTGAATACGAATCGCTTTTGCGTTTGATTGAAATAATTGCATATGGTCATTAGGATTCAGAACATATTGGCGATTGCCCCTCATGCCTTCGGCACGTACACAAGCAAAACCCTCTTCAGTCCAGAGTTCACTAAATGGTTTGTTTGCATCACCATACCGGTCTTGAATCCATGCAGGATTTATCTTTCCACTCATTATCCTTTTAACAGTCGCCAACCTATCATTTGCCCCGACTAAATCAGCCTCGGAGCAAAATTCATATTTAATCAACAATAGCAATCCAATTATTGTTCGACGTTTTTTTATCCAAATGATACGGTTTTCTGGGAAAACGATTTCGTATCCTGCCCTATCACTTGCGATTCTTACTTCAATTATATCTTCTAAATGCAACATAAAATTAATCCTCCATCGTTTTGAAAAATTCAGCAAATGAAATATTTAAGCCGTTAATGATTTTTTCAAGATTAAGAATAGAAATATTGCGTTTACCGTTCTCTACACCTGCGAAATAAGTCCTATCCATTGATATTTCATTAGCGAATTTTTCTTGGCTCAAACCTGTATTTTGGATGCGTAATTCCTTGATTCGTTTGCCAATTGTTTCAGTAATCATTGATAATCACCTCAAAAGCAACTTATATTGTATGCGTAAACTTGGTTTCATAATTACTATTTAGCATAATATTGTGATGTTTATATGGCAACGGTTTATAAGTAACACATAAAAGATTAACACAAAAACAATCCAACAAAGTAATGAGCAAACATTTACCTTGTCGGATTGTTTTTTGAGCAAAATTGCACAAATTTTAATTGGTTCATCTATGGTGTTAAATCGTGGTGCGAGCAAGCTGTTGTTAGGGAGTATAAAAATATGTGTTCGCATCGCACTTTGTAGCCACCATAAAATTTGAATCGTTTAATGCGTTTTTATCAGCTCTTTTTTATTTGAAATGTGGAGTGTTGGAACATCTTGCATGGTGGATAGAGCAAAAAGAAAATTTTATAACTACACACAATCAGACATGATTCGCATCCTCATTACTGCAGGGCTCAACTCTTATGACACGAATTGCAGGAAAAGCGGGCAACAAAAGAAAAAGATGATTAGATCAGAATCCTACTAAGTGCAAGCTTCTATAAAGCAGAATGTCCCTAACATCGTAGCTGCTTTTCTTTGATTCGGGAAGATGTGGTATAATTGCCGATAGCACATGATACATGTGAAATTAGGCAAGGAGATTTTAGTTAAATGAAAAAAATTGTAGTATTACTCT
>WQWL01000127.1 GCA_009785345.1 Oscillospiraceae bacterium | reverse complement strand
TAATGTACCAAGCATTATATAGAAAATATAGACCGCGTTGTTTTAGTGGCGTTATCGGGGTTGCCGGGCAAGAGCATGTCACTGAAACGCTGCGCCGTCAGATTGAAATTGACAGACTTTCTCATGCATATCTGTTTGTTGGTACACGTGGCACAGGTAAAACTACATGTGCCAAAATTCTTGCGCGTGCGGTTAATTGTCTAAATCCTCAAGATGGCGAGCCGTGCAATATATGCACGGCATGTGTTGGTATTGAAGATGGGAGCATTCTTGATGTGCTTGAGATTGATGCTGCTTCAAACAACTCTGTTGATAATGTCCGCGCTCTCAGAGATGAGGCAATTTATTCTCCATCAACTGTTAAAAAACGTGTATATATTGTAGATGAGGTTCATATGCTTTCAATATCTGCATTCAATGCACTTTTGAAAATACTCGAAGAACCACCTCCGCATATTTTATTTATTCTCGCAACAACTGAGCTACACAAAGTGCCCGCAACTATACAGTCACGTTGTCAGAAGTTTTCATTTAAACGCCTATCCCCCGCTGATCTTTCTGCTCGTTTAAGTTTGATTTCTGAACATGAGGGATTAAAACTTACCAAAGATGCTGCAAACAAGCTTGCATCGCTAGCAGATGGTTCTATGCGTGATGGTATTTCTTTGCTTGATCAATGTGCGTCTGATAAGGTTATTGACATTGAACATGTTCAAGATACACTTGGTTTTGCAAGTGTGCAACAACTTTCATACTTAATCGATGCAATTACAAAACGAGACACTATTTCTTCGCTCAATGTTCTTGATGAGCTATATCGAGATGGCAAGGATATGACATCTCTTTTAAATGAAATATCTGCCTTATTCCGTGATTTGCTTGTATTTAAGCTTTCACCAAATTCCGGCTTGTTACTTAATGTTGGTTTTGACAGTTCCACACTTTCAACATTATCTGAAAAATTGAATTCTGAAAGACTATTTTTCTGTCTGGATGTGGTAAAAAGTGCACTATCCGGACTTTCTCGTGGAGGTAGTTCAAGACTTTCTGTTGAAATGTGTCTTATGAAAATGTGTGATGAGCGTTTAATGGATAATTCCGAGGCATTGTTATCACGGATTTCACGGTTGGAATCGCAGGAAAATGTTTTAGCTCCTGCAGTTGGTCATCCACCAACATCGAATAATATCGTGACAGAATCTGTTTCTGTTGAGTCCGAAACATTTGAAGTTGATACGGTCGAACTTGATGCTGTAGAAGTAATGTCTACACCAGAAGTAGCTGCGCCGGAAGCCATTGCACCGAAAGCTGAGCATGCGGATGTTTCTACAACTACGAGCAATCAGTCTGTGGAAGCTCCGTCGCCGTCTATACCGTCATCAGATGAGTTTTGGGCAACGGCTCTTGAATTAATTAAAAATGAGCCATTTTTATATGCATTGCTGAACGACAGTTCTAAGGTCCAAGTTGAACAACAAGATGATATTGTTGTTATAAAAGTTACAGACGAATTTACAGCAATACAAATTAAATCCGAATTCATGGATTTGCTAAAAGATATTGCAAAAAAAGTGCTTAATCGCGATGTTGGTGTTCGTATTGAGTTGGTTGATAGTATTGCCACCAATGAAGACAAACTCGGAAAACTTGAGCATTTGAGCAACTTTGATATTATAAAATTTGAATGAAAGAGGTAGTTTGTTTTGGCTAAAAAAGGTGGATTTCGTGGTGGCGGCTACGGCGGTGGCGGCATGAACATGAACATGATTAAACAGGCGCAAAAAATGCAAGAAGACCTGCTCAAAATGCAGGCCGATATGGAAGACATGACATACTCCGCACAGTCTGGCGGCGGCGCTGTTACTGCAGTGGTAACAGGCAAACGTGAGCTTTCTGAACTCGTCATAGAGCCTGATGCTGTGGACCCGGAAGATGTTGAGATGCTCCAAGATTTAATTGTTGCTGCGGTAAATGAAGCACTACGCACTGCAGAAACAAGCATGAATGATTCAATGTCAAAACTAACAGGCGGATTGAATTTGGGATTTTAGTGTAACGCAAATTAATTATTAATTCAATAAATCACACTCACTTACTATCGCAAATAAGAGAGTGTGATTATTTATGATTCGATTTGTCAGTTAATCATCTTCAGGTAGTTGGTCATCATCATCTATTGTCTGGTCATCGTCACCCGATTCTCCTGTTTCCGGCTCTCCGACTCCTATTGCTACTATGTCAGCTGAATTTAGAACTAAGTATAATGCATTTCTTTGAATATCATTTTCATAACTTAGAACGAAAACCAGTGAAACGTCACTATCCAATAATGTGTGTATCCAAGCTTCATATGTTCTGCCTAGATGATTTGTCGAGACATGATAACCCATAAGTCGCGTGTCCATAATCGATGTTAATCCATTAAACACTGATGTTTGGCTACCGGAATACTGGTTGAGAAAATCTATCGCATGAGCTTCGATTCCTTGCACCGTAATGGACTTAAATGTTATTTCAAGTGTAGCTGTCCTTCCAAAACTTAAGTTGTCCATGTGGTCGCCATCCATATGGTCACCCACATTGCCCTCAATATAGCGAAAAGCCCAGTTGAAATCTCCGTCTTCAAACTCGAATATTTCATCTTGTGCATACAAAACCAAGTGACTGTTCGATGTTATTAGAATTTCATGTCTTTCGCCTATACGTGGTGGAGTTACACCCGGGAATGCAGTCATTGCACCGTCATCTTGTGTTTCCTCATCACTCGTTTCTGTATCATCTGTGCCGTTTTCAATGTATTCATCATCTTCATCAGAAACTGTGATACCTACACCGGGAGCTGCAGGTTCGACACCTCTGTTCACTATAATTAGTTGAATACAAAAAACTACCAAAGCTATCACGCAAACAAGCGTAAGAACTAATAGTAGATTTTTCGTTAAATTACTCATTGGTCCCCCCTTGATACATTTCGTCATTTTGAAAACGGAATACTAGTATTTCATCTTTCTTTAGTTGCTTGAACTATTCTATACAATACTTAAGCATCTGTAAGTTTTTCAATGCCCACATCAATACGGCGTAGCGTTTCGTCACGGCCGAGTATATAGCATATTTCAACAGCTCCACCCGGCGTTACTGCTTTACCGGCTGTCGCTATACGTACGGGCCACATTAGTGTTGCGTTTTTCACTTCAAGACCAAGAGCTGTGTTTATAAGTATGTCATGAATCGCTTCACTTGTCCACTCTGTGAGAGAAATGAGTACCTTTTTTGCAGAAATTAGCATGTCACGAGAGATCATTTTATCAGTTTTTGATTTTTTATGTACAAACATTTCAGTATCATATTCAGGTAATGTTTCAAAAAAGTCTATTTTTTCAGGTATATCGCTCAACTTTTCACATCTGGCTTGCAGTATTCTTGCCACAGCATCCACAGAGATGTTTTTATTTTTTATTACACTACAAATATACGGTTTTGCAATCTTTGCAAAATCTTCTTCTGACATTGCGCGAATGTATTCCGAATTAAAGTGTAGCAGTTTGTCTTTGTCAAATATCGCAGGAGATTTTGAGATTCCGCTCACATCAAATACTTCAAGCATGTCTTTTAGCGAAAGTATCTCGCGTTCCCCACCCGGACTCCATCCGAGAAGTGCCACATAGTTGAGTACCGCTTCCGGCAAGTATCCGTCATCTAACAGATCGTTATATGTCGGGTCGCCATGACGCTTTGACAGTTTGTTCTGTGCGTCTCGCATTATGAGAGAAACTGTGATATATACAGGAATTTCCCAGCCAAAAGCTTCGTAGAGTAAATTGTATTTAGGTGCAGAGCTGATATATTCACTACCACGCATTACATGAGTTATACCCATCAAGTGATCGTCTATAACATTTGCGAAATTGTATGTCGGATATCCATCACGTTTTAGCAATACCATGTCATCCAATATTTTGTTCGGGGTTGTAATTTCTCCAAAAACGGCATCAACCACTGTTGTTTCTCCATCACGAGGAGCTTTCATGCGAACTACAAATGGATCACCTGCATCCACACGACTTTTCGATACTTCGTATGGCATGTCACGGCATGGGTCATCCTTTATTTCAAAGTTATTCTCTGTGTCCTTATCGTCCTCTTCTTTTGGTTCGCAGAAACAATAATACGCTGCACCTTTTTCACACAATAGCTCTGCATATGGTCTATATAGCTCCAAACGCTCGCTCTGTGTATATGGTGCAACCGGACCGCCAATATCAGGACCTTCGTCGTAGTTCAATCCTGCATCATTAAGGGTCTCTTTTATTATTTCTGTTGCACCCTCCACAAATCTTGCCATGTCTGTATCTTCAATTCGTAGAATAAATGTTCCATTATCCTTTTTCGCAACGAGATATGCATATAGCGCTGTTCGCAAACCACCTACATGCATATAGCCCGTTGGACTAGGTGCAAATCTTGTTCTCACTTTACCTTTTGGTATTTTAGCTTCTAATTCATCAAACCACTTATTATTCAACTCTTCGCTCCTTTATTGGTTTTTTCTATCTTTGTCATGTGTTCTTGTAGGGGCGACCGTCTCGGTCGCCCGTTCGCCTATTGATATTGCTTACTTTTCGGGCGATCGAGGACGATCGCCCCTACAAAAGCATCTCATTCGCCAGGTTAGTTATTTTTCTTGCGGCATTGCTCCTCTTCTTTTTCGAGTTCTAAGTATGCGACTTTTCCTATTATGGTTCGCGGTAGTTCATTTCTATATTCAAACTCCGATGGCATTGCATATTTTGCAATGTTTTTTCTGCAATGTTCGAATATTGAGCTTTTTATTTCGTCAGTTGCTTCCTGCTCGTTACGCAATATAATGAATGCTTTTATCTTTTGCATTTTGTACTCATCAGGTATACCGATGACACAGCTTATTAGTACGGATTCATGTGATTCTATGGCATTTTCTAGTTGCGACGGATAAATGCTATAGCCAGATGAAACAATCATTCGCTTAATTCGTTGACGGAAGTATATAAATCCATCTTCGTCCATGACACCGAGATCACCTGTATGTAACCAAATTCTACCATCTTCATGAGTTTTGAGGGTATTTGCGGTTTCTTCTTCGTTGTTATTATAGCCCTTCATCACAGTTGGACCGGATATTACTATTTCGCCTTCTTCATTATAATCCGCTGTTTCAGTCGTTTCACGGCGTACGATTTTATAATACATGTCGGGATAAGGTATTCCTATACTTCCCTCTCTGTGGAACTTTCGCGGCGTTAAGCAACTTGCAGTTACACATTCTGTCAGTCCATAGCCCTCACGAATTTGTTCTGTTGAACCACATTCTTTAAGTAACTCATCAACTTTACGCTTAAGCTCTATGGAGAGTGAATCACCACCGCAGAAAATCCCTGCCATTTGTGACATGTCAATTTTTCTTATATCGGGCTGTTTAAGCATTGCTTCGAATAATGTAGGAACTCCCGCTATATAATGTGGCTTTTTCTTTTTTAGAATTTTCATATATGCCTTTAGTGAAAATTGTGGTATTAGTAATGCTGTTCCTCCTGCAACAAATGCTGTATGCAAGCATACTCCAAGTCCAAACCCATGAAATACCGGCATAATTGCTAACATTATATTAGTAGGAACAACGCAATCTCCTGCTGCAACAGTTTGCATTGCAAGGGCGTTGAAGTTTAGGTTTGTGAGCAGTATACCTTTTGACGTGCCTGATGTTCCGCCACTATATAATATTGCTGCTACGTCATCTCCACGCATCTCATCAGTTACTATTCCAGTGTAAAGGCTGCCAAATTTCATAAGGTCGGAGTAACGTAATATATTATCCTTCGTTTTGCGGCGTTTTATTTTTCTTCCTTTTGTCATCAAATAAAGCGATTTTGTTATGCCCCTTAATCCATCATCTGCTCCTGCGAGAATAAGTGTTTGCGCCTTTGTCCTGGGCAAAATCGTATCAAGTTTATCCGCAAATTGGTCGAGTGTCAGTACCGCCTTGCTATCACTGTCATTAATAAACCCTACAAGTTCTTCTTCAGCCGACAACGGGTGCACCATATTTGCCACTGCTCCTATTAGATTAAGAGCATAGAACATGATGACTGCTTGGGGTGTATTTGGCATACATATTGTGACTTTATCACTTTTCTTGACGTTTATTGCAAGAAGCCCACGTGCACAGAGGTATATCTCGTCGGCAAATGTTTTATATGTTTGTTTGCATCCAAAAAATTCGTATGCAGCTGTTTCCGGGTATTTTTTTGCTGTTGCTAACACCATGTGTACCATTGAGCAATTTGGGTAGTCTAAATTGTGTGGTACGTCGTCATAATATTTAAGCCATGGTGCGTTGATTAGTGCGTTTGTCGCCATATATAATTGTCTCTATTCTTTCGTATATTGTGTCACAGCTATAGGCTGAAAGCATACCACAATTCTCTCTTTTCTTCAAATATAAAATTAAGCATTGTAAAATAACTTCTTCAATAGTATAATCATTTGCATTACAAAATATTTACTCTGTACAAGGATAGGGTTTTTTAATGGGTTTAACTGAATTTCAACGGCATATCGATAGTTGTAAAAGATGCCATTTTGTAGGCATTGGTGGTGTTTCCATGTCGCCTTTGGCTGAAATTTTACATGACATGGGTATTGTCGTTACAGGTTCTGATATTTCAGAAAATACTGCCATACGCAATCTGCGTGCTCTCGGCGTTGACGTAGCTATTGGGCACAGTGCAGATAACATAATTGGTGCGGATTTTATTATCCGTACTGCTGCTGCTCGTGAGGATAATCCCGAAATTGAAGCAGCACGTCGAAATAACATTACTGTTTTTGAGCGAGCACAGGCATGGGGCTATATCATGCGTAAATATACAAATGCCATTTGTATATCAGGTGTTCACGGTAAAACGACCACAACTTCGATGGTTTCTCATATTCTACTTGCTGCAGAAACCGACCCAACTATAATGTTGGGCGGCACTCTTACTGTTCTTGAGTCAGGCTGCCGGGTAGGTAAGGGCGATGTTATCGTTGTTGAGTCATGTGAGTATTATAATTCGTTTCATAATTTCCACCCCACTGTGGCAGTTGTTTTGAATATCGATGCTGACCACCTTGATTTTTTCAAAGGTTTGGATGATATAAAACGTTCATTTTGTCACTTTGCATCATTGATTCCGTCACGCGGTCATATCGTATGTAATGGCGACGATGAAAACACTATGGATGCTCTTCATCAGATTGACCATGAGCTTTTGACATTTGGTTTTGGCGAAAAGGCTTGTGTTACCGACAAGCCGATACGTGTGCGTGGTGTGAATGTTTCTGTTTCTGGTCGCATGGCGTCAATGGATGTTATGTATGATGACAAGCTTTTCTGCAAGGTTAAACTACGGTTTCCCGGCAAGCATAATTTAGAAAACGCTCTTGCTGCGACAGCTTCTTGCATTGCCGTCGGAATTCCTGCAGAGGCTATTGAAGAGGGGCTTTTCGCCTACACAGGAGTCGGCAGGCGTTTTGAATTTAAAGGCAATTTCAACGGTGCTGATGTTTATGATGATTATGCTCATCATCCAAATGAGTTAAATGCATTATTTGATGCAGTAGAAAAAATGAATGTTTATAATCGCATAATTGTTGCATTTCAGCCTCATACCTACACACGGACAAAGGCTTTGTTTTCAGAATTTGCTGAACAATTGAAAAAGCCTGACATTGTTTTCCTTGCAGAAATCTTCGCAGCTCGTGAGACAAATGATATTGGTGTTACTTCGAGCGAATTGGCTGATTCCATTCCGGGGGCAACTTGCATTTCGGACTTCCCTGCTCTAACTGACGAAATCGCAAAAATCGCACAAGAGGGAGATATCATTCTCACAGTTGGTGCAGGAGATATTTTCAAAGTCGGCGAGGCTTTGGTTCAGCGGGATACATAATAACGAAAGTAAATGTGAATATATGGTCTGCAGCATTGTGATGTGAAATCACTAAGCTGCAGGTCTTTTTCTTATATTAATGACCATGCCTTTCATTAATTCTTTGGCACAAAACGACCGTGAAAAGGGATGGTCATTTCGTGCATCAATTGCGATTCCATAGATCGCAATTGGCACATTCTCTCGTTAGTTTGAAGTCTT
>WQWL01000126.1 GCA_009785345.1 Oscillospiraceae bacterium | reverse complement strand
GCAAATAAATGTGATTTTTTGGCGTTGAAAACTGATATATGTAGTAGAAAGCAAATGCAGCTCTGCAGAGCGTGGTTTTGGAAAGGAGGCATACATGGATAAGATCGACTATGGGTAGTGCTTGTGTGAATCATTTCTCGCTCAGGATACGAGGATCGAAAGAAATGATTGATTGACAGCAATTAGACTGGCAGACGAAAAGCAGGGCGGATATGATGTGCCGCCGAAAAAACAAAATGAGCATGTAATTGCTCAAATACTTATGATATGATTGGAGAAAGTTATGAAAAAGAATATGTTAATAAGGATAGTCAGTATAGTGTTGTGCGTTGCTATGATGATGGCAATTAGCAGTGTTGCAGTGGCCAGCAGTACGAGGCCTGCTTTGGATAGCTTAAACTTTGATGTCATTAATGAGTTCTTTACAGATGACTATTGGGTTGAAGTTTCTGAACATAATGGACGTATATTCTATTTTCGCAATACAGAATTTTATACAATTTCGATGGACTTATACCCAGAGGAAGGTATACTAAACATATTTCGGAGGGATAAGCAAACAGATATTATTACTTTTGAAGCAATTGACCTCACTTCATCAATTGGCAGAGATAATAACAATGCGCTAGACATCAATACCGTTGCAGAACAAATGGAAGATGTGGCTCAATTAGTGTCTGATGGGCTGTTGGAGCTTGGAAATACATTGTATGTAGAATCAAGTATGAACATTAACTACAACAATGACGCAGGAAATAATTTCCAACCATTTATGGCCTCTGTTACAGACGCTAATGTTTTGCGTGAGTTGAGAGGCTTGGGACACACTGCAAGGAGCTGGTGGCGCACTGGTCATACTTTATCTCAACATGGATTTACAGCGCGTCTCTACGAAGAGACGGTATTAAGTTCTGTCAATCTAAGAGCTATGAGAATAACCGCCGGACTACTCACGTCTGCAGTGGCTGTGCTGATTGGCAAGCCTGTGGGTATCGTTGCGATTTTGTTCACAGTGGTGCAAGAAGGCACTAACTTAGTAATTGCAGCTACTGTAGATGCCAGTGAGCACAGAATAAGTGTTAGATACCGAAGAGAAGGTCGAATAGCTCCTTATCCCGGTGGATGGGCTTCGGAGATGAGAGATATATCATATACTATAATTGTTGGTGAAGGTGGACGTACAGCCGCTACTCCTCTTTGGGATGTTCCTTTTAATAGAACACCTGCTCAGATACTACAGGCCGCTATAAACATGCGCGTATATTTGGACACGCATAAATATTATGCGAAATAAAAGGGGTGCGGAGTCGTTTCGTACCCCTTTTGTTCCAGAGTGTTATGGAATTAATGTTGATAGAATGAGGGCATTATGAAAACAAATAACAACATTCAAAGACAGACTAAATTTATTAAGTATGGAATCATTGTAACAGTTACTGGATTGCTTGTAACTATCCTTGCTGTTAATTATTTAGGCAGGCGTGAGCTCCTGGCTGCTATAGAATTTATGGATAATTTCCAACATGTTGATAGGATAGAAATAAACTCTGTTTTGGGAAACTATAGAATTAGTGAAGATGATTCCAGTTTTGAAGAACTCAACAATTTGCTATATCCTTTTAATGATGGTCGAGTGATTGTATCAGCAGGAACAAGGAGGATGTTGCAAAGACAGTCACACGAGCAATTCGCAGAAATTTATTTTTATGCAAATGGTAAATTACTATTTTCATTAAATGTATATACATTTTTAAAGCATCCGCTTCCAGAACAAACAGGAATTCCCGGGGGACTAGGAAACAATGTTTTCATGGTAGGCGATCATTATGCTATGATATTCATCAACAATGGCAATTTCGTTGGCAGCTTTGATTTTGAGCAATGGGATTATGCTGAATTTTTTAACCACATGACACAGGGGAATATATAGCATTATTGACGCAGAATCATTGATGCTGGAGTTGAGCCTATTATTAGCACAATCGGAGTGATAACTTACGCTTGAGGAGGCAGTTTCGGGCAAGTCGAACCCTTTTAAAGCTAGTCCACGATGATATATTACGGCCTGACTCTCACAATTAAGAGTCAGGCCGACTTCAATTTAAGTAGATGCCGACAAATTTTTTTTGCAAATTTTGAAAATAAATGTGATTTTTTGGCCTTGAAAACTGATATATAGGTATGGAAGATAAAAGCCAACTAAATATGACTTAATGTATCAGAGACCATATTCGGTTGATATTCCGCAATTATGCGGGTCAATCGGTCCAAAGACGTTCGGTTCTGGTATTTGGAAAGCGGGGTGAATGCCTATGATTGAAGCGTGAATAACAGGAATCGGCTTTGCGAATGTTTAAAAGAGAAGGTTAAGGTGTTGCCTATGATATAACGATATGAGCTTGCGAGAAGTTATTAATTTTAATTATTTACTACTTAAGGAGGATTTTTAACATGCGAAACAAGAAAAAATTAGTAGCCATACTGTTGGTTGTTGTTCTGGCGTTTTCCATGACAGCATTTGTATCGGCAGAGGAAGCCATAGTAGTGGACAACGGTTGTTGTGTAGATGCGGTTAGTGCGTATGAGGGAATTGAACCTCTTTGCATTTGGTGGTGTCCGTTCCCGGTCAGGGGGAGTCCAGCTTTTTGTTATTGCGGCCAGCTCATAGGTTGGATATGTGTAAATTGCGGGAATTTGATCTGGGCTTGGTAAGGATTTAGGAATATTGCGAAGAGCGACTCTTTTAGAGTTGCTCTTCGCAGAATGAAAGTGGTACAATAAATACATGATTGTGTTGTTAAGAGATCTAAGATTTCTACTTAAGAAAACTGAAAATTAGGCAAGGAGGCGCACCATGTACATCCTACATCACGCACTCAAAAACCTCATACGCAACAAAGGGCGCAACATATTGATCGGGCTAGTGTTGACCGCCATTATTGCGGCGAGCGTGGTCGGGCTTGTCATCAATAACACCGCATCTGCTGTCATAGACAATTACCGCACGCGGTTTGGCAGTCGGGTGAGTTTCACCCGTGATTTAGATGTTGCTCGAATCAGACACAACATACCGCCCGATGGTTTCATGAAGATTGATGTAACTATTCCTCCCGAACAAATTCTTGCCTTCGCAGAGTCTCAATACCTTATGCGTTACTATTTGACAGCAATGAAAAATACGCACGCGGATGATATGACCGCAATTGGCGAAGTCCCCGTGCCGCAGCAAACGCAGGATCAATTGGACGAGTTACAGGCGCGGCCTCCTCAATTCCGCGTTCTTGGAAACTTATTTGACGAATTCGAGACAGGGGAGCGTTTTTTGCTGGAAGGTCATATGCCGCGTGACGGCGAAGCTCTGATTGGTCAGGAATTTGCAGAGCTTAACGGTCTGTCCGTAGGAGATGAAATTACCGTGACAGCCAGAATCAGACCTGTGATAGCGGACGGATTTATAGATATACCAACCACTTTAACCATAAGTGGTATTTTTGTTGATTTTACTGAAGACATACCTAAAAATCCCATGTTCGGCGGATTTGTCATGCCTAATTATAGTCGCAGAAATGAAATACTAACTACGACAGACACTCTATTAAACTCGATAGAACAACATAGCAACCCATATGCTTTTTTAGCCCTTCCAATGAACGCCACGTACTATCTGCGCGACCCTGCATATCTCCCATACTTCGAGGCAGAACTGCGGGAAAAAGGCCTAGATTACATGTATCTCGTATCCACGGACGAAGCCGGGTTTAACACAATCGTAGAACCCGTGGAAGGCTTGCGCTTCGTGCTGTTTGTATTCACAATTGTCGTGTTGGGTTTGGGCGCGGTTATACTTATACTCGTATCAACCATAGCAATACGCGAGCGCAATTATGAAATCGGCGTCCTGCGGGCAATGGGCATGAAAAAAGGCAAGGTTACCCGGGGACTTTTGTTTGAGATGTGTGCGTTGACGATAATCTGCCTGGTGCTTGGACTCGCCCTGGGCAATATCGCCGCACAGCCCGTTGCGGACAATCTTTTGCAGCAGCAAGTTGAAATTGCAATTGCCGCAGCCCCCACTCCGGTGCAGACCGGAATGGAGGCTCTCGCACTTGTACATGCGGGTCCTTTGCTCCCGCCTGAAGCAGAACCCCTGTCCGAAATCAGCCTTCATCTCGGGGCGGTGACGATGGTTCAAATCGCCGCGATCGCGCTGTTGCTTGCGTTTGTCGCAAGTGCGATAGGACTTGTGAACATTATGAGATTCGAGCCGATAAAGATTTTGATGGAAAGGGATAGATAACATGTACATCCTACATCACGCTCTCAAGAACCTCATACGCAACAAAGGGCGCAACATATTGATCGGGCTGGTGTTGACCGCCATTATTGCGGCGAGCGTGGTCGGGCTTGTTATCAATAACACGGCTTCTGCCGTCATAGACGATTACCGCACACGGTTTAGTAGTCAAGTCCGCATCATCCCCGATTTTGGATTTTTTCGCGCCAGATACGGCGGTATGGGCATCGGCTACCATGCCCGTGCTGTTATTCCATCCGAGCAAGCCCTCGCCTTCGCCGAGTCGCAATACCTGAGTGGATATGTTATGACGGCACTCAAAAACTTGGGGAGCGATTATATCTACCCAATCGGTGATCGTGATCTCTTCCCCAGCGAGAGAATCAGTGGGTTTGGAATGGAAGGTGACGCTCCTGTTAGAGCCACATTCCGCGTTATGGGCAACATGTGGGATGAATTCGAGACGGGTGAGCGAACCATGCGGGAGGGTAGAATGCCGCAAGCTGTCGGCGAAGCTGTCATCAGCCATGAACTGGCAGAGTTAAACGGATTGTCTGTCGGTGATGAGATTGAAATGCTTCACGCCGCATTCATACCTGAAATAGGGGCGATGTATATTCGCAATGTCTCAATCACTTATACAATCAGCGGGATTTTTCTTGATTTTACAGATATAGAGGCAGGCTTTTTTGGCGCACCCGTGCCGATGTTTCATCGCAGAAATGAAATACTTACAACATTAGGAACAATTACGCAATCGCTCGGTGACGGCGCGGTGGCGATAATGCTTGTAACTCCTACATATTATCTGCGTGATCCCGCGTATCTGCCGTACTTTGAGGCGGAAATCCGCACAAAGGGCTTGGCTGATACGTTCCATGTGTCAGCGGACATTGACTCGTTTCGCGCAATCGTTGAGCCGGTGGAAGGACTGCGTTCCGTGTTCGTAACATTTGTGGTTATAGTGCTTGTTTTGGGGACGGTCATCCTTGTTTTGCTGTCATGGATAGCGATACGCGAGCGTAAGTACGAAATCGGCGTTTTGCGAGCGATGGGCATGAAAAAAGGCAAGGTTGTAAGAGGATTTTTGTACGAGATGGGTGTGCTGACGATAATTTGCCTGACACTTGGACTCGTTGCAGGAGCTGCGGTATCACAGCCTGTCGCGGATAATCTGTTGCAGCAGCAGGTCGCGATAGCAGGACGTGCAGTTCCAGTTGGACAGTATACGGCGGATTTGCCGCTTGGATTCATTGCGCCCGTCGAACCCCTGTCCGAAATCAGCCTTCATCTCGGCGCGGTGACGATGGTACAAATCGCGGCAATTGCGTTGCTGCTTGCATTTATCGCAAGCGCGATGGGGATTGTGAATATTACGCGGTACGAGCCGATTAAAATTTTGGTCGAAAGGGATAGGTGAGGAATATGAGCGTATTGACACTATCTAATGTAACATACAGCTACGAGGGGACAAAAACGAATGTGCTTAATGGCATAAGCGCAGTTTTTGAAGCAGGCAAAGTTTACGCAATTATCGGGAGGTCGGGTACGGGTAAGTCTACTCTTCTGTCCCTTATTGCGGGACTGGACGTAAGCACAGACGGTGATATTCTGTATAACGGCACGGACTTGAAATCTATCGACAGAGACAAATACAGGGCAAAGGGGATTGGGGTTATTTTCCAAAGTTTCAATTTGCTCATAAACGCAACGGCGGTTGATAATATTGTCCTCTCTATGAACATCAGCGGGAGCGCGGAAAGTGATAAAAGGCAGTTTGCTTATGATTTGCTTCAAAAAATCGGCATTGACAAAACGACCGCCGACAGGAAAATACTCAAGCTGTCCGGCGGTGAGCAGCAGCGCGTGGGGATTGCACGGGCGTTGTCGCACAGTCCTGATGTAATAATCGCCGATGAACCCACGGGCAATCTGGACACAGATACAGAAAACGCCATTTTGGACATCTTTACATCCCTTGCCCACGATGAAGGGAAATGCGTTATCATAGTCACCCACTCAAAGGAGGTATCTTCCATAGCCGATGAGATATTGGCAATGAAGGATGGGAACTTTGATGGTATGAAAACGATGGATTAATAGTATAAAGTCGAACCCTGTATCTAATCCTTAAAAAGCTAGTCCACGATGATATATTACGGCCTGACTCTCACAATTAAGAGTCAGGCCGACCTCAATTTAACTAGTGTAACGTATTCCAAATAGCTAGCCTTTTCTTATGGCATCTTTTCCGCCTGACTTCGTCAAAATATCTTGAAAGACCACTGGTATTCCTGCAATATTTTTCCTCGTCAGACGAAAAAATCTACCACAATTAAAGTCCAATTATTTAAAATACGCTACACTAGATGCCCATCTTCAAAGCAGTGTTTTTAAGATAGGGATAGCATCCGCCCCCTCTTTCAAAGAAACACAAGTATAACAAAAACCGAACACAACCACCAATACCACTAATCAGCTGCCAAGCCATGATGTGCGTACCGCAAATGGCAGCGCGTCCGGTTTTTGTAAACAAGAGTTTTAGAGACAATCACCATTTGTATTTCGACATACTCTGTCACGTTTTGGCAAATTGTCCGCTCTTATATCATATATCAGCTTTCAAGGCTGAAAAATCACATTTATTTTTGAAATTCTCAAAAAGTTTTGGCGGTATCTAAATATTAACTGCGGTTAGTTGCTTTTGATGCAGAAACACCGCTTTTTATTAAGTTTTCAAGAAATGACTTGGGGATTTTGCATAAATATTCAATAATCATTGTAAAAATTATAGCATATTGCCCATTTGTCGAGTGTTTTCTGTTACATTTATATATAAAATCTCCTATGTTACAGAAAGAAAAAGAGGTGATGCCTATGCGGATGGAGTGAAGATATGAGCACTGGTTGGCAGCCTTTAATATATTTAGAGAAAGAGGAACGATTATGAAATATTTTACGTCTGATGAAGTATCGAAGAAAACTCACGGCAAGATAAAACGGACAAATAGCTTTAGAAAAATGATTTATGTCATTCTGGCTATGACATTTATATTCAGCATGACGTTTCCTAGCATGGCTACTCAAGCAGATGACGAAGCAATATATCTATTCGATGAAGCGGTCAGTGACATCGAATCATGGTATTTATTTGATGAAACACAAACTCAAGAAACCTTTGAAACTGTTCGAAACAGAACTGTTGTTTTACCAGCAGAATCATCCGGAGAAAGAACTGATTCCGTAACTGTTGTGTTCAACAACAATAGGTTTGAAGGGCTTGTGATCCCTGAAAATATCACGGTTGAACCGGGCGGCACATTTATGCTAACCTATGAACAACATGTGCCTGTCTTAGATGGGTTTGAATTCTACGGTTGGTTTCACCCGGAGACTGTAGAGGTTGTTTTTCCCGGGCAGGAGGTTACCACTAGCGGGAGTGGGATTATTGAACTGTTCGCGATTTTTAAAAAAAATGATCGAGAAAAATCCCCACCCAGCAAGAACAAGAAGATATCATAATACAAGCATCAAATGAAAAGCATGCAACATTGCGCTAAGAAAAAGAAGAGCGTATACAGAATAGTTTCACCTGAAATCCCAACAAAGCTTGATTTTGAGTTCGGGTTGACATTTATGGTACCATCTCTTGGAGTAGATTGATGGCGTCGTCCAAAATAGAAATGAAATGATCTGTTAATGTGTAAACTGGAGCCTCTCGCAAATTTTCTGGAGCATTATCGATTAAATCCTCTTCGGCATCTTTGAGCTGTTCCAATTCTGAAATGATTCGCTTCACAATGGCTCTCCGTTTTCGCCTTGTAGAAAAGTCAAGTGCATCTTTACGAGTAATCATGCCCTTAGAGTAGTTAATCATGAAATGAGATAGTTCAGATGCCATTGATACATTTGCAGCAACACAT
>WQWL01000125.1 GCA_009785345.1 Oscillospiraceae bacterium | reverse complement strand
GAAAACGTATGCACCACACCGCTGACCGAGCGACAACAAAAAGAAATCGCTGAAATTGTCGGGACGCTGCACAACTGTGTGGAGGATATGCCTTTTGATTTTACAAATATAACAGAAGATTTTACAATCCCATGCAAAGAGCTGATGAAAGTACCTGGTGTATCAAGTGGAGATTTTTGTGTTTACAACGAGCGCGATATGATCATGCGAGCTATAGAAAAGGCACACACACTCGCAGATAAAGTGAAAAGCAATGATCCGTATTTCGCCCTGTGCCACACGGATATTCATGGCTGGAATCTGATGCAATCAGATCAGCTGATATTAATTGACTGGGAAAGCATTAAGTTTGCACCAGTTGAAGCCGATCTATATACATTCTGGAATGATTGGTATTGGGGTGACTCAAATTGGGGCAGCTATTGGAACACATTCCTACCTATATATAGCAATATTTGTACAGACTATGTAGTCAATAAAGAAAACCTACTGTTCTACCAAATGCGTCGCCACATTGAAGATATTGAAGAGTTCTATAAACAATATCTTTATGAAGAAATGACAAACGAAACAAGGCGGGAAGTTATTTCCTGCTTAGAACGCGAGTGTAGATTTTTGAGTACGCTAATACATTAGGCTTCTTGGATTGGGCATTCTAACCGCAGTTCACAATAACCGTAAGAGATTGTGACATGCTCCCACCGCCTTGTTTTGTATCTTTAAACAGATACTTCATGTAGAGGCGGGGGCTTCTCGCTCAAGATGGCTAGTGCCACCAGTATCAACGAGCTAACCCCGTGTGTCCCACGGTTTGATTTATCGTTCAGCTTATGCTACAGAAAGTAGTCTCAATGCTTCATTCTTTATGTTGATTGCTGCGTTCACATCTCGATCAAGAACATTGCCACAATCACATTGATAGATACGCTCTGACATAGATAACTCTTTCTTTATTGCACCACATACTGAGCAGGTCTTACTTGATGGAAACCATTTGTCTACCTTGATCAGAACCTTGCCATCTTCAAGTAGCTTGTAATCCAGAAACGATACAAATATCCCCCAACCATTATCTGATACTGACTTGCCAAAGTTCAATGCTTGTGACATACCTTTCATATTCAGGTCCTCTATAGCTACACAATCGTAAGCATTGGCTATCTGCCTCGATTGTTTATGTAAGAAGTCCTTCCTCTGATTCGCTATATGTTCATGTAACTTTGCTATTTTGTTTCTCTGCTTTCGATAGTTATTACTATACTTCGTCATTTTGGATAATGCTCGTTGCAAACGTGCTAGCTTGTGTAATGATTGTCTATAGTATCCAGGATAATTGGGCTTTGTATCTTCACTTGATATATATAGCTCTTTCATCGAAAAATCAAGACCGACTATCTTTTCTATTGGTTTGGGCTTAACAATATAATCGTACTCATACAGTATAGCCACATGGTGTTTGCCAGACGCCGATTGACTTACAGTAACAGATTTCAGCTTATAATCTTCCGGTATGCTTCTGTGTTGTTTTATACGTACCTTACCTAACTTAGGAAGTACTAACATACCATCGTCAATTCGGATATTACCGTTTACAAGATTTGTTGTATATGATTTTCTCTCATTCTTCTTGCTCTTGTATTTTGGAAAACCAAATGATTTATTCCTAAAAAAGTTCCTATATGCTACTTCAAGATTTAACTGTGCGTTTGCAAGTGCAAGGCTATCTACTTCTTTTAGAAACTCATATTCTCGCTTATACTTTGCAGGTGTTACTTTTAATGACTGTCCACACTCATTGTAATACTCTATCTTCTCTCCCAACATTCGATTATGTACAAAGCGAACACAGCCAAATGTTTTTGATATTAACTCTTGTTGAAAACTATTGGGATATATTCTAAACTTGAACGCTCTGTTCATTTGACTTCTCCCCTTGAGATTCAATATACTGTTTCAATACTTCTAATGGTGCACCACCGGCGGTTATCAAACAGAAGCTCTTACTCCAAAAACTATCTTTCCACAGCTTTTGACGTATTGATGGATATTCTTTCTTGAGTAATCTGCTTGATGCACTTTTGTATGCGTTTATGAACTTACTTATTTCTGATTTGGGATGTGCTTTGAAAATGACATGAACATGATCTGATTCATGATGCCATTCCTGTATTGTTATCTTGTAGTTTGGCGCTATATATTCAAAGATTGCTCTTGCTCTTTCTGATACGTTATCATCAAGTACATTGCGTCGATATTTCACCACAAGAATTAGATGATAGTTTAGCGAGAATACTGAATGCGCATTACTGTCTAATTTCATAGTTATAATCACACTTTCTTCATATATAGACTGATTATATTATACCATGACACTAGCTCTACGACAACACGAACTTTGTGCCGATTCATCCCGCCACCTACAGAGGATGGGGGGAATTCTCGGCACGATTGGTTAAATATTTCTTGACAAAGATTACAAACTATAGTACCGTTATGAAAAGTAATATTAAAAGCGTTGAGAAGAAATAGTAAGTATTTTTGATTTTTCAGAGAGAAGATGGTTGGTGAAAATCTTCAATGACGAAATACTGAACCCATCTTTGAGCTGTGATTCCGAACAATAATTATACTCGTAGTCGATATTATAGTAAGAATCATCGGATTCCCTCCGTTAATCGGGAAAGCGTGTTTGCGCTATGAGTGCAGAGATTATCTCTGAATTTAGGTGGTACCGCGGATTATAATAATTCGCCCTAAGCTAATAATTTGGCTTGGGGCTTTTTGTATGAGCATATGACGGTGATGTCAAATAATCTATGATAAACTAACGTCATTCTACGCGCAGTCGCAGAATGACGAAAATGGAGGAAAGAGTATGAAACTTGAAAAATTAGTAGGAGATCGGTTTAAGGAAAGACCAGCTGACTGTACCATAGGTAGTCATGCACTGATGGTTCGCGGGGGCTACATGAAGCATGTCACAAATGGCATATTTTCATCTTATACAGTTCTGCGCCGAATCACCAGAAAAATTGAAAACATCATCCGCGAAGAAATGGATGCCATTGACGGACAGGAGGTTTTGTTTCCGGTTGTGCTGCCAGCGTCACTTTGGGAAGAGTCCGGCAGATACAATGATGTTGGACGCGAGTTAGTGAAGTTTTCTGACAGGAACGAAAGCCCCCTGTTGCTCGGCATGACCCATGAGGAAGCCGCTGTCCACCTTGTACGAGAATATGGACAAACTTACACAAAATATCCATTCATGATTTATCAAGTCCAGACGAAATTTCGTGATGAACTTCGTCCTCGCGGAGGCTTGATTCGTGTGCGTGAGTTTACGATGAAAGATGCATATTCGTTTCACACATCACAAGAAGATTTAGATACATATTTTATGCGATGCTACCGCGCATATGAGCGAATTTTCAAGCGTGTTGGTCTGCCACAAGTAGTTACGGTCACGTCAGACTCTGGAATGATGGGTGGAAGCATTTCACATGAGTTTATGCAACTTACACCTATCGGTGAAGATTCGATTGTAATTTGCTCTGACTGTGACTATCGAAGCAATATTGAAGCGGCGGAGAGTATCATTGAAAATGATGCTTCTACATCAGAAAAACCGCTTGAAAAAATTCATACTCCAAATATGAAAACAATTGAAGATGTTTGCAGTTTTCTCAATTTGCCAATTGAGAAATCATGTAAAGCTGTTATATATCAGAAAAGTACAACCGGTGAATATGTTGTTGTGTTTATCCGCGGGGATTTAGATGTAAATGAAACGAAACTTGAAAACCATTTGCAGGAAGAAGTCCACCCTGCCATCATAACAGAAGAAAGCGGCATCGTGGCAGGCTTTATAGGACCATACCAACTTTCCGGTATTAAGATTCTATTCGATCGATCATTGAGAGGTATAAATAATCTCTGTTGCGGTGCTAATGAGATAGATTATCATTATGCAGGACTAAACATCGGGCGCGATTATGGGTCGATAGAGTATCACGATTTCGCAAAAGCAGTTGAGGGCGGTGTTTGCCCCCAGTGTAATAATCACTCCCTTACAATTTCCCGCGGTGTAGAAGTAGGGCATATTTTTCAACTGGGCACAAAATATACTGAATCAATGAATATGAGTTATGATGATGAAAGTGGCAGCTCTCACCATCCGATTATGGGTTGTTACGGTATTGGTGTCGGTCGATTGGCTGCGACGGTCTGCGAGGTAAATCATGACGAGCATGGTCCTATTTGGCCTGCATCCATTGCACCGTGGCAAGTTCATCTTTGTTGTGTTCGTGCAGACAATGAGCAAGTCAAAGAGTTCGCAGATACATTATATGACCAACTTCAATCTGAAAATATCGAAGTCATTTATGATGATAGACTCGTAAGTGCAGGCATTATGTTTTCTGACGCTGACCTCATCGGCGTGCCGATTCGCGTAATTGTCAGCCCACGCAATATGAAAGAAGATTGCTGCGAAATTATAACAAGGGACAAGTCGGTTAATCGAAAGGTTAAGCTCGATGACGTTGCTGTGGTGCTTGAAGAGTACATACGTGCAAGAACATAATAGATGCACAGATACCTTTCGCGAACTTTTTACAATACTTTTTATCAGGGATTCGTATTAGCCACTCATAATCTTTACGTAGAATTTTCGCTGTCTTGGCGGATCAAATTCGCAGAAATATATTCCCTGCCATGTACCTAATAATGGTTTGCCGTTTTCGATAATTATGGTTGCACTTGAGCCCATTGCTGAAGCTTTCAAATGTGCTGCGCTATTGCCTTCGGCATGACGGAACTCGGCACGATCAGGAAAGGCTTGATCCAACCCGTGAAGTAAGTCAGGCACCACATCAGGATCGGCGTTTTCATTAATTGTTATTCCGGATGTTGTGTGAGGGCAAAAAACCGTTGCGACACCGCTCTTAATACCGCTTTTTGAAACAGCTTCGCGAACTTGCGTGGTTATATTGTAGAAGTTCTCTCGTTGAGCAGAGATAGAGTATTCATAAAGCATTTGATATTGCTCCTTCATATGTTGTTGACTATGTCACAAAACATTATACAAGTCTCATCTTACAAACGCAATACCACCTTTTTGGCAAAAACTAATGTATCTTGTACTTCGGCATTATTTGCTGTATGCTGTATTTAGAATGCCAAATCTTTATTAGGTTAAGGAACTATAAGTTTGAATAAATTCAAACTAACGTGAGAATGTGCCAATTTGCTCTCCCTACGGGAAACCGCAAATTAATGCACGAAATGACCATACCTTATTCATGGTTGTTTTGTGACTGAGCGCTGTGAAAGGAATGGTCATATATATGAATTATATTTTTGATATTGGAAATGTACTACTGGATTTTAAGCCTGAGCTTTATTTGAAGAATGTATTCGACGAGCCGTCAATTGAAGATAGAATGCTTGATGTAGTTTTTAAAAGTCATGAGTGGGTATTGCTTGACGAGGGGCGCATCACACACCGGGAAGCGCTTGATATATTCTGTGCACGTGAGCCTGAGTACACTTCGGAGATTCAACACACGATAGGTCAATTAAGAGAGATGATAACTCCTATGCATGAAACAATTGCTTTTTTACCAGATATTAAAAATGCAGGGCATAGGTTATATTATCTTTCTAATTATCATAAAGAGCTTACGGAATACATTTTAGATAGATATGACTTTTTTGACTTGTTTGATGGCGGTGTTTTTTCGTGTGACATTAACGTATGCAAGCCATCACCTCAGATTTATCGTTATCTTTTAGAAAAATATTCCCTTACACCTGAAGAGTGCGTGTTCTTTGATGACATGGAAGAAAACGCAATCGCAGCACAAAATGAAGGTCTCGAGGGTGTTACGTTTACAGATGTGGACTGCGTGAAGCGTTATTTTGAATAATACAGGAAGTTTGTTAATGAGGTTGTTTTAATGATTCTTAGTATAAGCCATATCACATTTGTAGTCAGGGATTTAGAGCGAACAAAAATATTCTTTGAGGAAATATTTGGAGCGACAGAGGTATACTGATTAGGTTACACTAAACTGGACATAAATTAGCTGAACGCTTAAAATAAGGGGGCATCAAAAACAGGAGGAAGAAAGATGTCCAAGAAACCAAGATACTATACAGAGGAATTTAAGAGAAAAATTGTAGAATTAAAATCATCCGGAAAGACCATATCTGAATTGTCCGAAGAATATGGAATGTCCAAAGCCGCAGTCAGCAATTGGTGCAATCAATACAAGGGTAGCGGTTCATTTAAAACGGCCGACAATCTTACTGAAGATGAAAAGGAACTTCGCAAGTTGCGCAAGGAAAATAAGCAGTTGAAAATGGAGAATGACATTTTAAAGCAAGCGGCACTGATATTGGAGCATCCGAAAATTGATATTCTTAATCCGAATACAGCAAAAATTCCCAAGCCAACAACCAAAACCGAAACCACGAAAAATGCTAACTCCAAAGCTAACCCTGCCCCTGTTGCCAAACCCGAAGCCGCCATTGCGCCCACGCCAAAACCCCGAGCCTTAAAACAAGTTGACCTTGAACTAGGTATAATAGAAGGCAAACTTTCACAGCTTGAACACGCATCAAAGGTAATTATGAGTTACGACCACAAAATACAGGACATTGAGCGCAACCTTAGTAGCGCAGGATTTTTTGAACGGCGTAAAATGAATAAGGAAATTGCGTATTTCGGCAACATTCGGACACCCGTTCCGGCAGCATAATTCCGGTTTCGCCGTCCGGATACGCCGGAATATGCAGAAATTGCAAACCAAGAGAAAAAGCGTAGCGACTACCAAAAAGACACCAGAAAAAATACGGCACTACATGGCAACTCGAAAGCGAAAAATCCAAGTTGCTTAAAGAAAAAACGCAGATAGAAAATGCCACAGGCGTTACTGCCGCCCGTGAACTTGAACAGCAACGGAAGCGGGATGCCGTCATTCAACAACAGCAAGACCGAGATCGCTACAATGCCGAGCGTAGAGCCAAGCGATTGGAAAATCCAAGCAAAAATAAAAGCGACCTGAGTTTTTAAAAGAGGGGTGCAAATTGCTCCCCTCTTTTACTACCATCATTGTCTTTAAGGAAATTTATAAAGGGAGTCAATGTCAGAGAGTGTTTTTTCAAGCGAAAACCTCCCCGAAAAAAACATTCCTCCTTCCCACGACTTTCATATACTATTACTATTATCTTGACAGGTTTCAATTTGCAAATAAAATCTACACTACCTCAGATACAAATTTCTTGAGTGCCGCAATGTTCATTGGATATATTTTCTCTGGAGCCTCAGATACTAGTTTTTTTAATGAACTTATAGATATCCACCTGTAATTTTTGGACTCGCTTGAAAATTCTAGCAATGTTCCTTCTGTTCTACAAATAAAAACCATGCACATAACGGGATATTTACCGATAATATTTTGTGTACAACAAAATGGCTCAAAGTCAACAACTCTGTACCCATTATACTCATAAGAAACAGAGTCTCTTTCCCCTACAATTTCAACTATAGATAATCCTGTTTCTTCCGCCACTTCTCGTCTTAACGTATCAAAGATACTCTCGTTTTCCCTTACTTTGCCTCCAGGAATTTCGATGAGTTCAAATTCTTTGCGCCTACTAAGCTTAACTCTTTCTTGTATAAGAATATGTTTTATGTGGTTTTCTATTTTGACAATAATTGCGCTTGCGCCAGGGATTGCAAATTTTTCGTTCAAGTTAAACCCTCACTAACATGAATGCATTAAAAATGGTTTTTCAGTGCTTTTTTGAAACGATTGAAAACTTCCTCTGGTGTTCCTATTGTGGAAAGTAAAATATCACCAGAAATCGCATCATATCTGTCTTCATCCTGAAGTGTAATTTTTGTTCCACGTTTTGTTAAACGCACAAAACGAAGTTCTTCTGGCAAATCAAGTTTAAACACAATAGAATCGGGAAAGAGTTGTCGCGCTTGGATGACCATTAAAGCCTCCAACACGGCTACACAATTATCAGAAAACTCTCGCTCTTGAAACCCATAAAAGTTATTCTTAAATTCAGTATGAATTGAAAAAAGACCTTTCTGTAAACCACAAGAATACTTTTGTTTAGAAACGAATACATAGAGTCTGCGGATAAACTATGTTTTCGCAAAATGCCAGCCAAAAAATAGAGTTTTGAACATCCTGAAAATTTGACACAAGAGTTCCCTAAGGAGATGTGCGACATTCATGCAAAATATGTT
>WQWL01000124.1 GCA_009785345.1 Oscillospiraceae bacterium | reverse complement strand
TAAAATCCGCCTACATCAAGCAATATGTCCTGAATTTTTCGCTAGAACGGGTCTCATCGCCCTACATACGCGAAAAATCCATGACATACCGCTTGATTACGGCTACCCTGTGACTTGTAACCATTAGCTTATTTGTGGTGATGGTTTTACTGCAGAAACTATTCACATCAATATGAACATATGGTAGAATAAGATATCTTTATACTAATCCCCAATAGAAATCAGTGATCAGTATTATGAATTTCTATGGCTCAGTATTTTCACTGAAAGGAGCGTTTGCTCTATGAACGTTGAATGTTTGCGTACCAAATCACTCTTTAGTTCCGGTCAATCATTGGCATGGAGTCTGCTTAAGAAACTCGATTATCCCTGGGATGCACTCCCTTTAATTTCTTCATATGTGAAAGAGATTGGTGAAACTCTTGATGTATCTGAATATGTAAGACATGATAATAATGTATGGATTCACAAGACTGCACAGGTTGCACCCTCTGCCTTCATAGGTGCTGATATTATTATCGGTGCCAATGTTTACATAAGTCATTGCGCTTATGTGAGAGGACCGGCGATTATTGGTGACGAGTCTCATGTTGGAAATTCCACCGAGGTTAAGAATGTAATACTTTTCAATAATGTAAGCATCCCTCATTTTAATTATGTTGGTGATTCTATTCTTGGATATAAATCACATTTTGGAGCCGGTGTTATAACATCAAATGTTAAAAGTGATAGCTCACTTGTATCAGTCAACCTTAATGATGAACGTATTGATACTCCTCTTAAAAAATTCGGTGCTATTGTCGGTGATAATGTTGAGGTCGGATGCAATGCGGTATTAAATCCCGGCACTGTAATCGGCGAAAATGCGACTGTTTATCCACTATCAATGGTTCGTGGTTTCATTCCGGCAAACTCTATTTACAAAAAGCTTGGCGAGGTTGCAGAAAAGCGTTGACGTTATGATGCTTTTTGTGTAAAGTAGTCTAATGATGATGACAAACAATGTTTTTGATAGCGACAGATTGTCGCATGCATATATTGTAACCTCCGACGCTCTGGCAGATAAAATCGCTATGGCAACAGTTTGTAGTGCTCGTGACCGTGAAAGACCATGTATGAGCTGCTCTGATTGCAATAAAGCTTCACGTTATATTCATCCTGATATTACCAAAATAGGTAAGCTTGATGGCAAGCACATTGTCTCTGTTGATCAGATTAGGGAACTGAAGCAAGATGTTTATATAGTTCCTAACGATTCAATGCAAAAAGCATATATTGTTGAAGATGCAGACACAATGAATAGCAATGCACAAAATGCGTTTTTGCAAGTTCTTGAAGAACCTCCTGCTCATGTTGTTTTCATTCTTTGTGCAGAAAATCCGGTTGTACTTTTACCGACTATACGTTCACGGTGTGTTAAATTGAAATCACAGCCTACAGGTGAGCCTGACAATATTGGAGAATCAAATGAGCTAATGGAGCTGGTCAATGATTTCTATGAAGCTCTTTCTGGTAATAACATAAAGCTAATGGAATGCATGTTCCGCGTTGATAAACTCGATAGGCTCGCTCTTAGTGAATTTCTCGATTTAACACGAGAGCATGTTGTGTTATCACTAAGAAATTCGACATACAACAAAGATGAAAAAATAAAAAAGGCTCTTGCTGATGCAGAGTCAGTTTTGACAGAGGCAGGAGAAATGCTCAAGTTAAATGTCAGCGCAGGACATATCTCAGGCTTCATCTGCGCAAGTGTGTTGTGATAATATGATTGCGACTCAGAGATTGCAATGACAGTGATGATTTGTGATTTCAAATAATATCCAAATAATTGAAAGTAGGAAACATTTTGACTGAAATAGTTAGTATTCGTTTTAACGAAAGAGGAAAAGCATATTACTTTGATCCTGCGGGACTTACAATAGAGCAAGGCTGTAAGGTTGTCGTAGAAACAGCCAAAGGGCTTGAGTATGGTGAATGCGTGCAAGAGAATCATCAAGTTGATGATGCTCTTGTCATTCAACCATTACGAAGTGTTGTCCGAATTGCAACAGATGCTGACCATAGAAGCGCTCAGGCCAGTAAGGAAAGGGAAAAAGAAGCATTTGAGTATTGCAGACAAAAAATCAAAGAGCTGGAACTTGAAATGAAGCTAGTTAATGTAGAGTTTGGCTTTGAAGGCAATAAAGTTTTATTTTTCTTTACCTCAGACGGACGCGTAGATTTTAGAGACTTGGTCAAGGATCTTGCCGGAAGGTTTAGAGCTCGCATCGAATTGCGTCAAATCGGCGTCCGTGATGAAGCGAAAATGCTTGGTGGTCTCGGAGTTTGCGGAAAACAGTTTTGTTGTTCACAGTTTTTGAATGAGTTTCATCCTGTTTCAATAAAAATGGCGAAAACACAAGGTTTGTCACTTAATCCAACAAAAATATCCGGCACATGTGGCCGTCTTATGTGCTGCCTAAAGTATGAAGAGGTTGCATATGAAGATCTTGTTAAAAAGGCTCCAAAAATCGGTGCTTTTGTTGACACACCATATGGTAAGGGTTCTGTTATTAATGTTAATCTTCTACGTGGGAACACCAAGGTCAGGCTTGAGGATGGTTTTGATACTACATTAAAAACATTTACTTTTGATGAACTTAATATACTTGGTGGTAAAGGTCGCAGAGCTGAGTATATCGCTGCCAGAGATGAAGGTCGACTTGAGGAAGCCGGGTTCACTCCATCTCCCCCTCCAAAGCTAACAAAAACATTAGATCTCGATGTTTCTTCTACTCTAACTAATTCGTTTCATTCTAAGCCTGCAGAAAGAAAGCGAGATGAAAATAGAAAACGCGATGATAGGAAGCAAAATAAGCGTAGAAACAAGCCTGCACATAAAGTACAAGAGTCAGAAGCAGTTGCTCCCCAGTCACAACCACAACCACTTGAGGGCGCAAAAAAGAAAAAGCCCTATTACAGGCGTCGCAAAAATCGCGGTGGCGGTGGTGGCAATAAATAGGGCTCGCTAAGGCTCGCCAGGGTTTAGGATCTAGGGGTTAGGGGTTAGTGACTTGAATTTCAGATACTGCCTCTAAAGTAACCTATGTGTATAGCAAAAAGCACAGGACTTATACTACCAGTACCTGTGCTTTTTATTGTGTTTCTATAGTGTATAGTGGTTTAAGATTAGAACCTAAAAGCTGCTGAGTTCAATAAAACTAACCCCCAAACCCTAGACCCTGGGCGCTTGCGCCTACTATCCTTCCAAGCCACGGATGTATTTTATTGCGTTTTCTACACTTGCCATTGAAGACGTTTCATATTCTTCCTGTTCCAAAATAAAGTGTTTAACGCCCATTGCTTGGGCTTTTTTTATTACATCTGCAAAATCAATTAAGCCTTTGTCAACTTCAACATTCTTTTTACCTTCACCGATTTGCTTGACATGTAGAATTTCAAGACGATCTTTGTGCTTTTCCATGTATGCAAGTGAGTCAATATCTGCGTACTCTGACCAAAAGATATCTAGCTCCATCACAGCACTTTTCGGAAGATTGTCAAATAGAATATCTAGAAGATATTCGCCGTCATCTACAACAAACTCATGAGCATGGTTGTGATATCCAAATTTCAACCCGGCAGCTGCTACTTTTTCTGCGACAGGTGTAAGCTTCTTCGCAAGTTCCAGAACATCGGCTTTAGTTTCCATATCTGCCCATGGACAGATAATGTACTGTGCGCCGATTGTTTTGTGATATGTGATTTCTTCATCGAGATTGTTCAGCAATTTGTCGAGCATTGTGTGACTGCCAATGGCTTTAATGCCATTTTCATCGAGGGCTTGCTTCATTTTCTCTGCAGGTATTCCACCAAATCCGGCAAACTCCACACCAGTATAGTTCAAGCCTTTATTTCCAAGTTTTTCTAGTGTAGCTATGAAATCTTTCTCGGTTTCATCTCGTATTGAATATAACTGAAGTGCAAAATCATTGAGTAATTTCATTGTTTAAATCCCTTCTATAAGTTAATTAAAATGTTACGGGTTTTCCAGTTTTACCTGATTCGTAAATCGCTTCAAGAATTTGAGTAACGACGAGAGCTTGTTCCGGCTTTACTCTCAACTCGGCTCCGTAAAGAATCGCGTCATAGAAATTACGTGCTTCATATTGCTCCGGAGATAATACTTTCGCACCGGGAACAAATGCGACTCCACCCTCTTCTAAATTAGGTGTTGAATCATAAAATTTCCCGTGATTATCAGAAGCGATACGTAAGCCACCTCTCATGTCAGCACCGGCTTTGGTTCCACAAAGTGTGCACATGGCCTCGTGTACCTCAAATGTGTTTAGTGCCCAGCTTGACTCAAGGACAATTGTTGCTCCATTTTCCATTACAACGAAACCAAATGCGGAATCTTCAACAGTGTATTCATTTGGATCCCATGGTCCAAACATATTTCCACAATCAGGGTGGTCGCCTAATTTTTTATAAACGGTACCCATAACAGTCTTTGGCTTGTAATTATCCATCATCCAAAGAGTCATGTCCAGTGCATGTGTTCCGATATCGATTAGCGGACCACCGCCTTGCTCTTCTTCATTTAAGAAAACGCCCCATGTTGGAACACCGCGACGACGCAATGCGTGGGCTTTTGCGTAGTAAATTTCGCCTAGCTCATCATTTTCGCACATTTCTTTTAGATATAGCGGTGCAGACATACAGCGATATTGATATCCGATTGTAAGCAGTTTTCCCGCTTCAATAGCGGCATCACACATTGCTTTTGCATCCTTATATGTCGTTGCCATTGGCTTTTCACAAATAACATGCTTGCCTGATTTCAGTGCTGCAATCGCGATTGGTGCATGTGATATATTCGGTGTACATACGTGGATTACATCAATTGAATCGTCTTTGATAAGATCCATGTAGTTTTCATAAATGCCTGGCTTCTTTGCACCAAATTTCTCACCTAATTTTACTGCTCTTTCCGGAATGGTATCACAAAATGCCACGACATCCACTTCAGGGATTACACTAAGTCCACTAAAGTGCTTCTCTGCTGCAATTGCTCCGCATCCAACGATACCTACTCTAAGTCTCTTGCTCATAAAATGTCCCTCCTAGTTTTGTATGTATATTTTATAGCGGCGGATTTGAATTTCCATTTTTCACAACAAGCATATTATACCAACAAGCTCTATATAATGTAAATGTATTTTTTACAATTCGAATGAAATGTAAGGAATAATATTAGCAGGTGCACCGTTAATGGTTGCACCTGCTTGAATTCATTACATTGGAACGACTATGGAATTAACGATTGCATTTTCTCCATTAGATATGCGAGTCTTTCATTTGTTATCTCTATGAGTCTAGCTTCTTCATCTGCACTCAGATCCATCTCAGCCCACTCAGCTTGTACTCTTCGCATTTCTTCTGCTATACTTGTGTTAACTTCGTGAAATCTATTGAAGAATGCGGACGTATCATCCTCATCCATTGAAGCCTCCAACTCTTCAAATGCTTCATCCAATTGATCGAATATCTCATTTACTAATTGCTCTGTTCTTTGGAATTCAGCAGAATCTCCACATCCTGTAGTTAATCCCATTGCTGCAATCGCTAAAATCGCAACTAAAATAATTGATATTATTTTTTTCATTTTTCTCCTCTTTCTTGTCATCAATGCTAGAAATATTAACATACAAATATCGTATGTGTCAAGCTACGTGCGTGATTGCTATTCAAGTGCTACTCAAGCATCCTGCTAAATTCATATTAGCTTATGTACCAACTAATTTTCCATTTGGTTTTAGATTTATTAGTTGATGTTCGTGACGTATGCCCTTTAGCATACCGCGCTCAACCAAGTCTGCTAAATTTAGGCGATTCATTATGAAGCTACAACATGGACGTTTCTTTTCCTTGTCAATCGACTCAATCTTTAGAGATGGATGAGCATCAATTATAGAAATACTGGCACGGAAAGTGTTACCGCATATTGTATGCCATTCCAAATAGTGGGTTTTATGTTCAGGTACTTCTTTAAACTGCGTTTCCTTCATTTTGGGAAGAATCATATATTCGGCTACTATTCTGTAAAGGTTTGTTTTCGATGCCTTAATCCACATATATGCAACCATTCCTTTCACCAAGTTCACCAATTAGTTCTACTATTTTATTAGTCCTTAGTATTAATATCTCATCTTATAAATAACCACACAAATCATATTTCACCCTTGAGTAGTTATTTTCAATATGAAATATTTTGCCTGTAATTTGTAAACATTATGTTTCGGTCTGTATTCAACAACTACGTGTTACCTCGTGGCAACACGTAGTTGCATTATGGTTCTTGCGCTACCTTGCAAGAGTTACTATTTTCTCTTGCAAGGTAGTTTTGTTGAGAGCTTGCTTACGTTAACTTGTGTTTAACGCTTGTCAACGTTATCAAAGATATCATTTCTTTTTTTGAGCAACACGATTGCGCCAAGTCCTAACATGAGTACTGCTATTAGGAGTGATGCCCATAGAAGTGTGCCGTTTTCTATACCAGTTTGTGGAAGTCTCTTTGGAGGTGTTGTTTCTTCTTCTGCTTCGTAGAGTTCCCAAACAGCTATCAACTGGATTGTGCCACCTACTACATTGTCTACATTGAGAGCTTCAATTTCTAGTAGCAACTCTGCCGCTAGAGGTGCTGGAACTTCATTAGAACTTGGTACAGTGAATGATGTGCGGAGTTCGGTTACATCTATGTCAGAGATGTAGTTCATTCTTAGTACACCATTTACATATACATTCCAACCAACGAATACATATACATTGTCGCTGTTTAGGTTGTTTCTGTCAAGTACATTCGATGTGCTGAATGTGCTACCTACCGGTGCAAGATATGAACGCCCGGCTGCATTGTTCATTGTATCACGCTCTAGTTCACCATCTTCTCCATACACATAGTAGTAGATTCTAATGAGTCTGTAACCTGGATGTCCATCTACCCACTGTGCTACGAACGTGATTGCTCTTAGTGCTGTGTGTCCTACAGGCTCTGATGGTGTCCAGCTGCTAAATACATTCGCATCGCTATTTGCTACTACTACCGGTACGTTAGCTGCTGTTAGTACTGTTCCTCTGCGTACTCGTAAATCTCTGCTTGTTCCAGGTGCAAAGTTACCGTGTGCGCCTGATTCAAATCTTACAGGAACATAAATCACTATTGTGCCATCAGGTTGTTGCTCTAACTCATAACCTGAGTTCGGTGGTGGGACGATTGTTACGATTACATCATCACCATCTTGTTCAGTTTCGTATGTCCAGCCCGGTGGGAATGTGACTGTTATGTCATCTTCATCTGCGTCTGGAATCACTACAATGATTCTGTCATCTTCCACTGTTACATCGTAATCGCCTGGTGGGAGGTTGACTGTTACGTCGATTTCGCCGTCATCACCATATTCACCGTTTATGTGGATGTCACCTTCATACAGAGCGATGAATGTGATTGCTGCTACTACTGTGTGTCCTACAGGATTTGACGGTGCCCATCCGGTAAACAGACGTCCTGTACTGTTAGGAATCGGTGTTGGTACTTGACCTGCTGCTATAACTGTTTCTCTGCGTACTCTTAGTTCTGTATAGTCTACAGATCCTGCAAATGTGCCATGGTTGCCTGCATCAAACGTTACTGTGATGTAGATTACTATGATTTGTGGACCTTCCGGATCTGCTGGATCTTCCGGTATTTGTTCTAGCTCATAACCCGGTGGTGGTGTAACTGTTATGATTACGTCAGGACCATCTTGCTCTTTTTCAACATTCCAGCCTGGAGGGAATGTTACTGTTACGTCATCTTCATCTTCATCCGGGATTACGATGATAATTGTATCGTCTTCTACTGTTACATCATAATCACCTGGTGGGAGATTTACAGTTACTTCGATTTCACCGTCGTCACCATATTCACCGCTTACGTGGATTTCTGCTCCGTATGTCGCTGTGAATGTGATTTCCGCTACTACTTCATGTCCAACCGGATTCGATGGTGTCCAAGCATCGGCGAATGGACGACCTTCGCTGTTTGCAATTGGTGTTGGTACATCAGCTGCTGCTAGTTCTGTGCCTCTGCGGACTTCTAACTCTACGTAGTCTACAGGTCCAGCAAATGTGCCGTGATCACCAGCATTAAACGTTACTGTGATATAGATATAGATTGGACCATTTGGACCATCAGGTTGTCTTATATCATAACCTGAGCCCGGTGGTGGGGTCGCTGTTATGATTACGTCAGGACCAACTTGTTCTCTTTCAACT
>WQWL01000123.1 GCA_009785345.1 Oscillospiraceae bacterium | reverse complement strand
TATTTCTTTAGTTCAACATGCTCTGTTGATTGTTCTGAAATTATCGGTCTTAGGATAATATCACATGATGTTCTCATTATGCGTATACCTCCTCAATCACCGGTAGGGCTGCTTTGTCAACAACAAATGTTGTTGCGTTCATTATGTCATATGTATTCAATAATGATGCAAATGTCGTTTTAACTCCAGGAATGTTTCGTGAACTCTTTAATATGATTTCACTAAGTTCCGGTGTGACTACAAGTGCTTTGCCCTCTACTCCGATGGCATCTAAGAATTTTGCAAAATCCTTTGTTTTAGCTTCTTTTAGTTTAATACTATCAACAACGATAAGTGAGTCGTTGTTAACTTTTAGTGATAGAGCTGATTTTAAAGCAATTCTCTTAAGTTTTTTGTTAAGTGAATAGCGATAGCTGCGTGGTTTTGGTGCAAATGCTACACCACCGTGTGTGTAGTGCGGAACACTTGTTGAACCTTGACGGGCTCTACCTGTTCCTTTTTGGCGATAAGGCTTAGCGCCACCGCCGCGCACTTCTGCGCGTGTAAGGGCCGATTGCGTGCCCTGTCTTTTATTTGCTAAATGATTTTTAACTGCGGCATGGACTGCTTTTGTGTTTGGTTCTATTCCAAAAACAGTTTCGGAGAGTGTCACTTCGCCGACAACCTTGCCCTTCATATCGTGTACTTTTACTTCCGGCATTTTTTATCTCTCCTTCCCTATGCGTTCTTTACTGTGTTCTTCAGATATACAACGCCGCTCTTAGGTCCGGGAATTGCTCCTCTTACGGCTATCATATTTGTTTCCGGGTCAACTTTCACAACATCGAGGTTCTGGACGGTTACTTGTATATTACCCATTTGTCCTGCGCCAATTTTACCTTTGAATATACGCCCCGGGTATGAGCCTGCACCCATTGAACCTGCATGGCGATGAACAGGACCTCCACCGTGTGATGTTGCTGTTCTAGCAGCACCGTGACGTTTTATAACGCCCGAGAAACCTTTACCTCTAGAAATTCCTGTTACATCGATTTTGTCTCCCTCAGCAAATACGTCTGCTTTTAGTTCGTCACCAATGTTGAATGTTGAGGTATCTTCAAAACGGAATTCTTTCAAGTATTTCTTTGCTGCTACACCGGCTTTTTTGATATGACCAAGTTCCGGTTTTGTAAGTTTGCGTTCTTTTACATCTTGGAATCCAAGTTGTACGGAATTGTACCCGTCGTTTTCTTCAGTTTTCTTTTGAACTACAACACAGGGACCCGCTTCTATAACTGTTACAGGTATGACTTTGCCGTTTTCATCGAAAATCTGTGTCATGCCGACTTTTTTTCCGATAAGTGCTTTGACCATTGTGTTTCTCCTTTATGTTTGTAATTGGTTGGACTGCTACACTTCTACATCTAATTACATAATATAACTTTCCAACGTTACGTAAGACTTGTTGTCTTACAGTTTTATCTCAATCTCGACACCTGCCGGTAATTCGAGTGACATAAGCGCTTCAACTGTCTTTTGCGTTGGGCTCATAATATCGATAAGCCTCTTATGTGTGAGTCTTTCAAACTGCTCTCTTGCATCTTTGTACTTATGCACTGCACGCAGTATGGTTATTATTTCTTTCTTTGTCGGGAGTGGTATTGGACCCGAAACTCTTGCATCTGTTCTTTTTGCTGTTTCGATAATTGTAGATGCAGCTTGATCAATGAGTTGATGATCGTATGCTTTCAATCTGATTCTAATCATTTTCTTTGCTACTGCCATTTTTTATTCCTCCTAGAAATTCTATACACTCCGCCGTGTGTGTCATTTTTCTTTGTAATTAAAACCGGAATCTATACTTCCGGCTGCGTTTGCTGCTATGACCTCACGCCGGGTGCGATTTTCTTCCGCCCGATTACACACTATACTATAATGTATTATATAGTGCCGGACATGCTCCCCGAAAGTTACCAGGTGGTGCCTGCAATCTCCCGGTTCGTTGCACATTTCGCCCATCCCTATAAATGGGCGCTTGAGTAGAATATCAAACACCACACGACTTGTCAATATAAATTTTAAGTTTTATTGCATTTTTTCTGTTATATCGCTAAAGATTTTCAACAATTCTACGATTATATGTAATATGAACGGGAGTTGAAGCCTCATTATAATAGATAGGGGCAGCAGTTCCAACTCTATATTGATGGTTGCAAATCCCAATATGAGGAAAGAAGAAATGCATATGAACTTTTTAGTAAGCAGCAATCAAAACAGCAAGGTTTTTAGTGGCTGATGGCCAGCGACTAGCAGACGGGAGTCTCGCAACGCGCTGGCTATCAACCGCTAACCTATATATATACTACTAATCCCCGTTTAAGCAAACACTCGCAAATTGTTGAGTGTTTGTTTATTTTCGTTCACAAATTTGCAAAGAGACATTTTACGTTAAAACAAGAGATGCAGCCTATATGGCGCTAATTCATATCTGGCAAATTTAGACCAAACTCAATGAACAGCTTTTCATATCTTTCTCTGTCCTTTTCTCTCAAAGGTATAGTCACATTGTGCAGACCATGCTCTAAAACATCTGCATCGATTAACACTTCATCAAAACTAGAAAAATTGCCTTTCTTTTTACTATGATGCTGTATTGCCGAGCAAATCATATCCGTTTCTTCATCTGTTGTCAGGTCCATTCCTGTGAGCACATCTCTAGCAATGACCGCACCTTTTTTAGCATGTTTATCCATATCTAAATGAACTAATGTGTGAATATCATGCAGCAATCCCGCCATCGTAGCAAGTTCCGCATTTTCGCCGCGCTTAAGTGCAATCATTGCACAAAACTGGGATACACAAACCATATGATTGACCAAAAACAACCGTGTTTCCATCTTTGCTTTTGAACTCATAAGTATTTTTTCTAAATATGTTCTAAGAATTTCTATCCTATATCCTGTATACATCTAACCGCTCCTTTATTATTTATTATCGCAATATCACAGGCAATAATGTCCCAATGGTCAACAAGGCTAATCCGATCAGGGTGCGCACAGTGAAGCGTTCACCCAAAAACATTCGTGCGAAACCCATCGTAAGTACAATGCTCAGTTTATCAATCGGTACGACAAAACTTGCGTTTCCGATTTGGAGAGCATGATAAAAGAAAAGCCAGCTCCCACCCGTTGCCATACCGGACAATATTAGAAAAATCCAACTTTTGCGGTCTACGGTCTTGACTTTCTTTTGTCCGCCTGTCAAAAAAACCATCAGCCAACTCACAGGCACAACAACAGCAGTTCTAATTGCTGTCCACAGGTTTGCGTCCATATTCGGAACACCTGCTCTGCCAAAAATGGCAGTCAAACTTGCAAATACAGCTGCCAGTACGGCAAAAATCAACCAACTGTGTTTAGCAGGACCGGAAGACGGTTCATCTGCCTTTACATCTTTTTTGAAATCTATCATCAACCACGTACCCAAGCCCATGAGGATCATGCCTGCAATTGTAAATGGACCGATAGACTCTCCTAAGAATATGAATGCCAAAGTCATAGTTAAGATAGTGCTGCTCTTATCGATAGGGACCACACGATTTACATTTCCAAGTTTAAGTGCACGCAAAAGACAAAGCCATGCGCCACCCGTAGAAATACCGGATAAAATTAGGAACACCCACGTTCTGCCCTCTATATGCCAAATGTCATTTTGAACACCTGTTATAAAGACAATCAGCCACGCAAAAATTAAAACTACCATAGCACGAATTGCTGTAGCTAAATGTGAGTTTACATTTTTCAAACCAATTTTAGCAAGTGTCGTCGTCAACGCTGCAAACACAGCAGCACCTACGGCATATATAATCCATAATTCCATACTGATTGATCTATACTAATCCCTCTCATTATTATACCTGTCGATAAAGGCAGCTTTTTCACAAACAGGTTGTCATACATGTTACCACAGCCATATAATTTTTGCAAAACGAAAAGCCCGTGAGTCGTTATAACTCTTGGGCTTTTACTTGGTGACCCGCCTGTGATTCGAACACAGGACCTTCGCCTTAAAAGGGCGCTGCTCTACCGACTGAGCTAGCGGGTCATACTCTCTTGGCTCGCATTTCACTTTTTACAGCACCATGTAATATAGCACGACAAATAGTGACTGTCAAGCAAAAAATGCTTGCACGTCAAAAAATGCTTGTGTTTAAAACAAATGACAACTCTAGTTCATGGATCAAGAGTTGTCATTGTTTACTAATCAATAGCTATTCAAAGATTTTTATCATTACCCGATAACAATAGCATCACGATGTATTCTTAGGTCGTTTTGTCCTACAACATCACCGCCATTGTAGAATGTGACTCCTCCTCGAATTTCAAATCTGCCGTTATTGATAATTGTTCCTTCGTTTTCAAATATTGAGCCCGTTACATTCTCTACCCATACATTATTTATCAGAGTTCCTCCCTCTGCAATTTGTACCGTACTTCCTCTGCCTTGACTGTTAATTCTTCCATTTGGTCCTGCAACAACAACCGTACCCTCTATAATGAGTGTCGCATTACTGCCTACGTTAAGCGGGCTGTGTAGAATGAGCGTCCTGTCTTCCGGCACCACGAGTGTTCCAGTAATACCCAAGTTATGATATCTTGGAACATGGAGTATTACATTTCCATCTTCCAACATTCTTCTTAATGTATTATGGTTCTGCAGCGTGAGAGTCTCGGCTTCTACAATGTTGACTATTGCAGTTCGAGTCGTAGCTATAGGTGCAACTGTGTCGAACACTATTTGCACGATCACATAATCATAAGATGCATGATCGTCAAAGGCGTCCTCATTAACAAGTAAGGTCGACCCATCTAAACTCCAGTCCGTAGCTGCAAGTACAGTAGTACCGAGTATAACAGAAGCTATTCCGTTAGCCTCTAAGCGTCCGGCTCCAAGGTGAAGTCCTATTTCTACGTCAGCCGGAGCATTCACCGCAAATACAGCTTGAGGCGTGGTGATGGTTGGTGCCAGCGACTCCCATGTCACAACATTTTCTAAGAAGTATGCCATAGAACGCCCTATTACGTGCAAGTCGTGACCGGAATGCACTTCATGATGTGTAAAGTCAATCCCTGCATTTCGTAAATTAACAGGCAACATTCTGTATGTCGATGCTTGTTCCCACAGTCCACAACCTACAAATAGTGTCGGGAATAGATTGTTTGGAGCATCTCTTAATGCAGCCATGCTTGGGGGGCTAAATGTACTAAGAGGTGCAAAGTACCCAAAATCAGCTGCGTTGAATTGATACAATTGTGCAGCAATTTGACCACCAATAGAGAATCCTCCAACAGCTCTGTGCTCTGGTCTAATAGATACATTGAAGTTCTCTTCTATAGATGGGATTATATAATTTGTTATCAGATTTCTTCTGGCAACCGCACCTGCAATGTGCTGATAGTTTATGGATACTAAAACTGTTGGTGGTAGGTCACCACTTGCAATCAGATTATCCATGATATTCTTTACACCAGACGTGAACATATAGTCCATTGCGTCATTAGTATTGCCGTGTGCCACATAAATCGTTGGAAGTGGTTCTGTCATGGTTTCGTATCCCACCGGTAGATAGACAAGAACGAAGTGGTGGTCTTGAGGATTAGCTGCACCACCAAGATATGCATGAGTCCATGTCGGCGAAGGATAGCGATGTGTTACAACTGTCCCTCTTTGTGCCGGATCGGAATGCGGCAATTCAAGCGGGCGATAGTTTTCAGCACCTTGTACCGGTAGCCATGGCACATATGCCGCACTCTGTGTGTGACCACGATGATGTCTCCAACTCCATGTGGTGAAGTCCGGACATGTCCAAGGTTGATATGGATCAAATATTTGACGTCCGGATTGAGTTCCGGGGAATCCGGGTACAGTCCCCCATACAGCATACCAATAAGCAGTTGCGCCTCCGGTCATTGGAACTGTGATTGCAAAGTATCCATCACCAAGGTCTTGCATATCACGCTCAAATGCACGCCATGCCATTAGACCTCCGAATTGAGCACCCGGCACCATTCCTTCTTGGAATTGTTCCGGGAACGGATTGTTTGCGAGCGTAGGTGCGCCACCGCCTATAGCAGGTGGGTTACGGGTATCAAGTAGCCTTCCTTCCGAACGGAACTGTACACGGGTTGCACCAGGATTGTGATATACAAATGTCACATAAACACCTGTTGGCGAATCGGGGTTAATCGTAACTGTGTAGCCTCTGTTGCGCTCGACATCAATATCTAATAGACCTGTATCAATATCAGCAACTAAGGAGTTTTCAGACAACTCAAGTCTGTTAGCTGGTATTGTCACTGAGTTAATGTTTGGGTTAACTATTACGGGTGTACCGGCGATTGATACTGTAGCAACAGTTCGATCCGTAGCAACACCTGTAACTGTAGCTACAAAATTTCTTATGCCAGGAAAACCAGGAGCGGCCATCGCGGCAGGAGTTCTTGGCGCGGCGAGGAAGTCCGCAATGACAAACCAGCTGGTTACATCATAGCCATCAACAACGTCCCCTGTAAACACATCACCATTAAGTGCTATCTGAATAGTCTGGTCGCTTAAGCTGTGCCCAAGCATACCTTCTATAACACCTGTAACTTCTGCATGTATAACATCTGAATCTGTGGCTTCTAAATACATATATTCAGAATTAATATCGTTGCCTTCATTATATGCAAGAGCACCGGGAGTAATGACAAGCGAGGAAAATAACATAACTAACACTAATATAAATGCAATAGATTTTTTCTTTAACTTCATTGGTTTGCTCCTTAGATAATTTTTCATTGTCATAATTTTTATTACAAAATCGACGGCAGCATATGTTTTGCTAAAAATTGCAGAGTCCGATTTTGTGGCTCTTATGATAATATTTTATAATCAACTTCATTTTTAATGATTACTAACTAATTGCACATCCTTTCTTGAACATTGAAGTTTCGTAATATTATCAACGCTTTAATCTTAACACGACTATTAATAACATTTCAAGTAAATTTTTTTGTTACCACCAAGTAAAACCAAAAAGATAAACTCTGTACCTATTGCAGATACAGAGTTTATCTTTTTGGCTGGGCTGGCTGGATTTGAACCAACGAATGCCAGAGTCAAAGTTCCCGGAATATCGCTTATTCCCATCCTTGCCAATGTTACACAGAGCACCTAACGCCTGCAATTGCTATATTATGTGTTTTATTGTTTTCTCAGATGTTTTCCGAGATTATCCTGTGAGGGTACTCTAAGGGGTCAAAATTCGTGAAGTATAGCTTCGATTTAAGCCTTGTTATGCATACACTAGAGGTTTTGCGTACTCAAACATCTTCATTTCGTCATCAGTCAAATCAACAGGCTCTATGCCTTTTTTAGTGCAATAATTCGACATGGCACGATAGTCATGTTCAATAGTTAGTGGTCGCTTAGGAGTTGCCAAATACCCCCCTGCTTTTACAGCTGCTGCATCAAGTGCATCCCAACTGCCCAACGCTTCATTATTTAACATTCAAATCACCCTCCAATGTGTATTTCTCGATGATCCTTGCTGCGCTTTCCTCCGCCACCTCTAATCGATGCTTATGAAAACGAGTGGAAACTCTTCTTGCTCCAAGTCTATCAACGTAATGATTAACCAGTTCTTGATTTTTAGCATCCGTAATAATATCAACTGTCATCATATATACTCCTCAAATATCGAGTGGTGCATCGAAGTTCTCAGCCATCCATATCGAATCCGATATAATATTATACTCAAACGGAGGCCGCATAGATAAAACCATTTTATCTTTTGTTCCAACAATCCATGCCGCATATCGCAACGCTTCAGCAATATCCTCTGTGACCAATATCGGATACTCTGCCAGTATATCATCAATGCCTGAACCCTCGCTCATGAGTGTTAGAATTACACCTACAGTAATCCGCGTGCCTTTTATACAAGCTTTTCCACCCATGATATCTATATCGTGACTAATCCGTTTAAATTGATTCATTATTATCAGCACTCATTTCATCTAAACACAAGTTATTATACCAAACTGCAGACCAAAATTCCACCAAAACAAACTAAATAAGTCAATCCGGTCGTTTGTTCAAAAGAGAGCAAGCGATTTTTTATATCCAAAAGTAAATAACTGACTCATACCGAGCAGTTAAATATATGAAAGCCAAAAGATAAACTCTGTAAACATTGAGATTACAGAGTTTATCTTTTTGGCTGGGCTGGCTGGATTTGAACCAACGAATGCCAGAGTCAAAGTCTGGTGCCTTACCGCTTGGCGACAGCCCATCATGGGGTGGATAATGGGATTTGAACCCAC